>JAIHTM010000328.1 GCA_022713905.1 Collinsella sp. | reverse complement strand
GAAATACGGACTGTTTAAGGGCCTAGGGCGGCTCAACAGTCCGTATTTCACCGCAACTTCTGAGGGGGCAGGTGGCGCCTGCTACGCGGCGGTCACGGACAGGGCGTGGAACTTCTCGCCGGCGCCCTCGACGGCAGCAGTGAGCTGCTCGGCGGTCACGGTGTCGGCGCACTCCACCTGGACGGTCTGAGTCTCGTGATCGGCATCGGCGTCGGTCACGCCGGCAACGTTGAGCAGCGCCGTCTCGACGGTGGCATCGCAGTGGCCGCACATGAGGCCGGAAGTCTTGATTGTGAAACGCATGGATATTCCTCTCTGTTGTGTCGGCTTTCCCAGGCACCCGACCTTGACCTTCAAGCCGTCGCTCGCGTACCAAAGTACGCGTCGCTCCTCTTTCAGGTCAATCTCGGGCACCTGGAAAACCCGTTCTAAATGGACTTAATGGTGAGCTTATTTTGCCACTTTTGGCTTAAAGGATTTTAAGCGCAGCGCATTGCTTACGACGCACACGCTCGACAGGCTCATGGCCGCGGCGCCAAACATCGGCGAGAGCTGCCATCCGGTGAGCGGGAAGAACGCGCCCGCGGCGAGCGGAATGCCAATGCCGTTGTAGAACAGCGCCCAGAACAGGTCCTGCTTGATGTTGCGGATTGTGGCACGTGACAGCTCGATGGCACGGGCGACGTCCATGAGGTCGCTGCGCATGAGAACCACATCTGCCCCTTCTTTGGCGATGTCGGCGCCGGTACCGATGGCAAGGCCCACGTCGGCGCGCGCCAGGGCGGGGGAGTCGTTGATGCCGTCGCCCACCATGGCGACCTTGCCGCCCGCGTCCTGCAGCTCGCGCACATGGCGTTCCTTGTCGGCGGGGAGGACGTCGGCGATGACTTGCTCGCTGCTCAGTCCCACGCGGCGGGCGATTGCTTCGGCAGTGACGCGGTTGTCGCCGGTGAGCATGCGCACGTCGACGCCAAGCGAGCGCAATGCGGCGATGGCCCCGGCGCTCGTCTCCTTGACCTCGTCAGCCACGGCAATGGTGCCGGCAAGCTCGCCGTTCTTGGCAAAGAACAACGGCGTCTTGCCTTCGGCGGCAAATTGCTCGGCGAGCCCCTCGGGCACGGTAACGCCCAGCTCGTTCATCAGGCGCATATTGCCGGCGGCAATGACATTCTGCCCCTCGCGTGCCGTAACGCCTCGCCCGGGCACGGCAGTAAAGTCCTCGACCATGCGCGCGACGATCCCGCGTGTCTTGCACTCGGCCATAATCGCCTCGGCCAGCGGGTGTTCGCTTGAGCGCTCCAGCGCGGCGGCCAGCTTGAGTAGCGCCTTTTCGCTCATGGCGGGCGATCCGTCGGCGCGCGTGGCTACCACGATATCGGTCACGGCAGGCTTGCCGCGAGTGACCGTTCCCGTCTTATCGAGCACCACGGTGCCCACGCTGCGCAGATTCTCCAGCGCCTCGGCGCTCTTGAACAGAATGCCCATCTCGGCGCCCTTGCCGGTGCCGACCATAATAGCGACGGGCGTGGCCAGACCCAATGCGCACGGACAGCTGATCACCAGCACAGCGACGGCGGAGGTGAGCGCTTCGTTCACGCTACCGGTCAGTGCCATCCACGCCACGAAGGTCATGGCCGAGATCACGAATACCACGGGCACGAACACGCCGGCGACCTTGTCGGCCATGCGGGCGATGGGCGCCTTGGTGGCGTTGGCGTCCTCGACGAGCTGGATAATCTTGGCGAGCGACGTGTCGGCGCCCACACGCGTGGCGCGGAAGGTAAACGAGCCCGTGCGGTTGACCGTGGCCGCATTGACAGTGTCGCCGGCGGTCTTCTCCACGGGAATGAATTCACCAGTGAGCGCGCTTTCGTCCACGGCCGAGCTGCCCTCGAGCACCACGCCATCGACGGGGATGGACTCGCCGGGGCGCACGCGCAGCACCTGGCCGGGCAGAATGGCATCGACGTCGACGGTGGCCTCGGTACCGTCCTCTGCCACGACGGTCGCGGTCTTGGGTGCCAGGTCGATGAGCGCCTCGATGGCGCCGCCGGTCTTGGATTTGCTGCGTGTCTCGAGGTATTTGCCCACGGTGACGAGCGACAGGATCGTGCCCGCACTCTCAAAATAGAGGTTGTCCATGCCTGTCATCATGGCCTCGTGGACCTGGCCCGCGGCTAACTGATCGGCCATGATGAACATGGCGTAGAGCGACCAGGCGATGGAGGCGGTGGCGCCGACGGCGATGAGGGCGTCCATGGTGGGCGCGCCG
>JAIHTM010000327.1 GCA_022713905.1 Collinsella sp. | reverse complement strand
GCGGAGGAGAAGGCGAGGCTCGAGGGGCTCGTCGAGGCCGAGGCCCGCAAGCCCAGGTGGAGGAGGAGGGTCGACTCCCTGCGCTGCCTCAAGGGCGTCGACACCGCGACGGCCGCCGACCTCGTGTTCGAGGCCGGCGAGTTCTCGAGGTTCAGGAACGCCCGGTCGTTCGCCGCATGGGTCGGCCTGACGCCCTCCGAGCACTCCAGCGGGGAGAGCGACCGCAGGGGCGCGATCACCAAGGCGGGCAACAAGCACCTGAGGAAGGCGCTGGTCGAGGCCGCGTGGCACTACCTGACGTGCTCCGCGCGGCCGAAGGAGCCCGCCAGGGGCCAGGCCCCGGACCCGGGCGCCCGCAGGCATGCCGCCAAGGGCGTGCGGAGGCTGGTCGAGAGGCGCGGGACCCTGCTCGCGCGCGGGGTCCACAACAACAAGGCGAACGTCGCCACGGCGCGCGAGCTCGCCTGCTGGGTGTGGGCGGTCGGCCTCATGGCCGAGGAGGCGTAGGGGGGCCGGTCCCCCGCACATAAGCCGATCACCCCGGAAGCGGTTCGATCCGAAGCCGTTGAGGCGAACCTCAGGTCCCTTTTCTGCGAGCGCCCAGGGCGCCATACGCGTGCACAGACTGTCGGTTCGACGTAGAAGCCTCAGCCGTAGCAACGGATTGCCCAGCGAGAGATCGCCGCGGGCGGATATTAAACTGCAAAGACGAGCGTCGGTAAGACACGCCGAGGTCGCCGCGGACGGGCTGATATAGGGAGAGGGCCTGACCCCATATCGTTGGGGCCAGGCCCGATTTTGCCTCTTGACAATGTCCTGCTCATATTAAAAGGAACGTCCCTATCTGCCAGGCTTGGGATACCATGGTGGCACCCTAGCGAAAGGATGTTTCATGGCGCATGTCGATGACCAGCGTGTGGCGCGCGTGCTCGATGCGCTCGAGGCTCAGCACCCCGGCGCGCAGCTGCTCGTAAACGACCCGTGGTCGATTTATTACCTGACCGGCTTTTATGCCGATATGTTCGAGCGTTTTTGCGGCGTGCTGCTCGCACGCGGTAGCGAGCCCGTGATCCTGGTCAACGCCCTGCATCAGCTGCCCGAGTACGACAATGCCCGCGTGGCCTACCACACCGATACCGACGTCGTGACCGACGCCATCGCTCGCGAAGTCGATCCGACCAAACCGCTCGGCATCGACACCGTCATGCGCTCCGGCTTTTTGATGCCCCTTATGGATTGTCACGCCGCGAGCGAGTTTTTCCTGGGCGACTTTGCCGTCACCGCCGCACGCACCCACAAGGATGCCGCCGAGCAGGAGCTGATGCGCGCGTCCTCGGCCGCCAACGACGCCGTGATGGCCGACGCCATCAAACTCGTTCACGAGGGCGTGACGGAGCACGAAATTGCCGACCAGATGCTCGGTCTGTATCGCAAGCACGGCTGCGAGGGCTTTAGCTTTCCGCCCATCGTGAGCTTTGGCGCCAACGCCGGCGACCCGCATCACGAGCCCGACGACACCGTACTCAAGCGCGGCGACGTGGTGCTGTTCGACATTGGCGGGCGCCGCTGCAACTACTGCTCGGACATGACGCGCACGTTCTTTTGGGGCGAGCCGGACGAGGAGACGGCACGCATCTACGACATCGTGCGCCGCGCCAACGAGGCCGCCGAGGCGCTCATCGCACCGGGCGTGCGCATGTGTGACCTGGACCGCGCCGCACGCGACGTGATTGAGGATGCGGGCTATGGACAGTACTTTACGCATCGCCTGGGACACTCGATCGGCTTGCAGGACCACGAGCCGGGCGACGTTTCACTCGTCAACGAGCAAGTCGTAGAGCCGGGCATGACGTTCTCCATCGAGCCGGGCATCTACCTCCCCGGCCGCACCGGCGTCCGCATCGAGGACCTTGCCCTGGTTACCGAGTCCGGCGTCGAGATCCTCAACGCCTACCCCCACGATCCGCTCCGCCTAGACTAGCCAATGTGACAAAGGGACACTCCCTTTGTCACATTCCGATTATGCTGCGCCACGAAAACGGCCTATCTACTACGTTTGACCCGCATGGGTCGACCATACCCGCGTTTTCGCAAAACTGGCAAGCCGTCTACCTGCGGTTTTAATTTCGCGATATTCCGTATGGTCGGGGGTAACCGGTCAAACGTAGTAGATAGGCCCATTTCGTGGCAAGCGAGTCAACTCGGAGCACAGGGTAGCCAAAAAGAGACACGTCCCAAATTGACTGCTTTTGAGTTGCGGTGAAATACGGACTGTTTAAGGC
>JAIHTM010000326.1 GCA_022713905.1 Collinsella sp. | reverse complement strand
CGGTTCTCAAGGTGCACGCCTGGCGGCTCATCCGGTTCGACCGGGCCGCGCGGCAAGGAGATATATTGCCAGACCGGAGGGCCCCCGCGGGCGGGAATCTGGGCGTACACATTTCCTGCACATATAAGTACTCTCGGCTGACTGGTTAAAAACAGGAGGGGACCTCGCATCCGAGATCCCCTCTTTAGCCCATCTATAGCTATAGACTCTTAAATACTTATGCCAGCAGCTTGCGACCAGACTCCTCAATCGCGTCAAGTGCGGCATCAGCCTCGGCGGCATCCGCGCCCTTAGCGAAGATGTACAGCTTAATCTTGGGCTCGGTGCCGGAAGGACGAACAATACCCTTGTTGCCGCCCTCAAGATCGAACTCAATGACGTTAGCCTTCGGCAGGCCGTTCACGCAGGTGTTGTAATCCACGACAGCCTCAATCTTGGAACCGGCGAGCTCCGCGGGCGGGTTCTCGCGCAGACCAGCCATGATGCCGGCCATCTTTGCCGCACCCTCAGCGCCCGGATAGCTCAGCGAAATCGTCTTGTTGTGATAGTAGCCATACTTCTCGTACAGCTCGTGCATCGCATCTGCAAGGTTCTTGCCCTGGAGCTTGTAATACTGCGCCATCTGGCAAATCAGAAGAGAAGTGCTCACGGCGTCCTTGTCGCGCACGTGGTCACCGGCCAGATAGCCGTAGCTCTCCTCAAAACCGAAGATAAAGCGATCGACCTCGCCAGCATCGGAAAGAGAAGTAATGATGTCGCCGATGTACTTGAAGCCCGTCAGGCAGCGGCGGAGCTCAAAACCGTACTCGTCGGCCAGAGCGTCAACCATGGCGGAAGAAACGATAGTAGTGACAGCAACCTTCTTAGTGAGGTCCTCACCGCGAGCAGCGCGGGTCTTGCAGATATAGTCAAGCAGCAGAACGCCCATCTCATTGCCGGTCAGCAGCAGATAGTCATCGCCATTCTTAACGGCAACGCCAACGCGATCGGCGTCAGGATCGGTTGCAAGCAGCAGATCGGGGTGAACCTGCTCGCACAGGTCAATGCCCTTCTGCATGGCCTGACGAATCTCGGGGTTAGGATACGGGCAGGTCGGGAAATCGCCGTTAGGCTCCTTCTGCTCGGGAACAACCGTGACATCAGTGATGCCAGCGCGCTCGAGCACCGTCGTGACGGGAATGAGGCCAGTGCCGTTGAGCGGAGTGTAGACGAGCTTAAGCGGAGCGCCAGCGATCTCCTCGGCAGAAAGATTCGTAACGCCGCGAGCGAGAACGGCGTCGTAATAACGCTCGAGGCACGAATCATCGATCCATTTGACCAGGCCCTGCTCAAGAGCCTCATCGAAGTCCATGGACTTCACACCGGTGAACGTATCGGTCTCGGCGATAGCCTTAGAAATTGCATCGGCGGCCTCGCTGGTGATCTGGCAGCCGTCGGGGCCATAGGCCTTATAGCCGTTATACGGTGCCGGGTTATGACTAGCGGTCATGCAAATGCCACCGGAGCACTTAAGATCACGGACGGCCCAGGAGAGCGTCGGCACAGGAGAAATCTTGGGATAAACGAGGGCAGTCACGCCGTTTGCTGCAAGAATGGCAGCCGTCGTCTTAACGAACAGCTCACCTTTATTGCGGCTATCGCGAGCGATGGCAACCGTTGGATGCTCGAAGGTCGCATTGAGGTAGTCAGCGAATCCCTGGGTCGCACGACCGACCGTATAGATATTCATACGGTTAGTGCCCGCACCGATAGTGCCGCGAAGGCCGGCAGTACCGAAGGCGAGATCTTGGAAGAAAGCATCGGTGATGGCGTCCTCATCACCCTGCTCCTTCATCGTGTTAAGCTCAGCGAGGAGCTCCTCGTCCTTGACATTGGCAATCCAAGTATCAAGCAGCTCATGAACATCTGCCATGTGAGTCCTTCCGTCACAATCAATAAAACGACCCGTGTAAAAACAGGACAAGCGCAGCAGTGCGCTAAAGCAAATATTAGTCCATTGAGAATAGAGAACCGACCAAAGAACGGTGAACGTCTATATTCAGCGGTGGATGATTAAATTGATTTAATTGCATAAGGAATGTTGCTCGCAAACGCAAAAAAAGGGGGAGGCCGCGAGGCCTCCCCCTTCTAAGTTCAAGCGTACGGCTCGGTGCCGTCCACCGGTCAGCGGCGCCCTGGCCTCCCACGGGCTGACCCCGCAGTACTCTCGGCGCGATGGGGCTTAGCTTCCGGGTTCGGAACGGGACCGGGCGTGCCCCCCATGCTCTGGCCGCTGACCGGTGGGCGGCGCCC
>JAIHTM010000325.1 GCA_022713905.1 Collinsella sp. | reverse complement strand
TGATGGTTCCGATGAGCAAACATCTGTTGATGTATTGAGCGCAATTCTCGATGATTGCCGGCATGGAGCGTTGGATACGGGCGGTGTCGCCGTCGATTTCATCGACCAGGTGAATGCAGGTCCCTCCGCCGCGCGCAACCGCGGCATCGCCGCTGCCGGGACGCCGTTCGTGGTGGTGCTGGATGGCGATGACCGTTTGATGCCGACCTTCATTGAGCGTACGTTGCCGTTGCTGACTGCTGATGATTCGATGGTTGCGTCCTCTGGTTGGCTGCGTACGTTCGGGGTTCTGGACTCAGTGGTCCAGCCGACCGGTGGCGACGCGGGAGCGTTCGTGTCGCATAACTGTTGCCCGGCAACATGCATGATTCGCCGCTCGGCGTGGGAGCGTTGCGGCGGATATGACGAGTCGATGCGCAGCGGCTTTGAGGATTGGGATCTCTTTTTGTCGATGTTGGAGCGGGGATTGGAACCGAAAGACGACGCCGGGAAGGGCGCGGCCCATATCGGCATCGCCCCCGAGCCCCTGATCGAATACCGCACGGCCCCGGCCTCCTCAAACGTGACCAGCATGACCAAGCGCCTCGATCTCATGCGCTTCCTGATCGCCAAGCATCGCGATCTCTACGCCGCGCACATCGCCGACGCCATCCTCGGCGTCGAAGCCATCTCCATGAGCCGCCTAGCCATGTGGGAATCGTTGATGCGCGGTGACACCACCGCCAGCCAAGCCTTCATGACCCACCCCACCTATGGCGACGGCGGAATGGCCGCCGCCGTTCGGCTACAAAGCTGAGTCTGACTGTTAATACGCTTGATCTATCAACTGTTTGGTGAGATCATTGGCGTGACGTAAGGAGCCGCTGATGTCCTCATACCGTATTGACGAATTATCCGTTGACCAACTCGATCGCATAAGTTTGCCAAAATTCCAACGAGGGTTTGTTTGGACAAAAAAGAAGCAGGAAGATTTCGTGCAGACCCTGCATGATGGATACCCCTTTGGTACTTTACTTGTTTATCCGGAGAACGATAACGATAAAGATGCGAAGCTCCAACTATTGGACGGGCAGCAGCGTCTATCTACTATTAAGAAGTATCGGCAAGATCCATTGCAGTTTTGGAAACCGTTGAACAGGGAATCGTATACAAGCGTCTATCAGTCTGTAAAGAAGATGTTGCCGGAAGGGGATAAGTTCACAGAGCCGATATTTGATAAGCTGGTGAATAGCAATCCCAATAAAGTGGCATATTGGGCTATGGATTCGTTGAGCAGCAAAGAGGATGTAAAAGCTGCTATGCAAAGCATTGACGATCTTAAGCAACAAATCCGCTCATTCGTCAATCTTGAGCACCTTAAAGTGCCGATGATTGTTTATTTGGGTGGATCTGCTCATATTGCTGACGTTTTTGCTAACCTCAATAAAGGTGGTGTCCCTCTGACCAAGTATGAAGTGTTTGGCGCTGCTTGGGTTAATGCCGCCATTCGGCTACGAGGGGCTGAGGAATCTCCGTTGCAAGATCAGCTGTTGCAGTATGTGAAAAATTACTATCTTGATATGCGCAAGCAAGCTGAATTTGATGTAGATGATTTTTCTGAAGATGAACTGACCCAGAATCGCACGGTCACGTTGCCGGAATTTGGTACAGCGTTGGGCCAGTATGTTGTAGATCATTTGTCGGCTCTTGTCCCTGAGACAACCAGTGCCGCTCCAGAGATTGGCTTCGGGCTTCTTGGAGTGGCCATGAACTTGGACAATCGTAAGTTGAGTTCACTCAATAAGTATATTCAGAAAATTAGAGACGAACTGGAAGATATTCTCCAGAAGACCGAACGCATATGCAATAATTTGCAGAGTATGTTTGAGACCTTATTGCGTCGATTTAAATCTACTGGCAATGATTATGAAAACGGCCTATCTTCGACGTTTAAGACGTTATCTTATTTCGCGGCATTGTGGGATTTAGATCCATCTTCGGAAGAATACACAACAGCGCTATCTAATATTAAGGCTGCATATGTGTATGATGCTATCACATCAGCATGGTCATCTCATGGTGATCAGAGGTTAATGGAATACTGTAATTCTTCTCGTGACTATGGCACGCGTATTTCGGAAGAACAATTTGATCAGGCCTTTGATCAGTGGATCGCAGATCAGACTCCAGGAATAAACTTTGGTAAAGATATTAAATGTCTGATAACAATTCATGCGAAATTTTTATCTATTTTTAGATTATCCACATAAATACTATGTTTTCAAGTATTTTGAAGTATAGAAAATCATTCATTTTACCACGAATTTACCACGATTGATTGAG
>JAIHTM010000022.1 GCA_022713905.1 Collinsella sp. | reverse complement strand
GTGACTGGCTGGGTGTCGAAGACGATTACGATGCTAAGAAGTCTGGCCGCGGTATCGGCTCGTGGGATAACTTCGAGGACGATAACGACGGCTGGAAGGGCGGCGCCACGTCTTCCGATGGTGCATCTGACGAGGACATGCTCTCGGCTGTCGCTTCTATGGGCGATGACGAACTGCTTGGTCACGATATCTGGTTTGTGGCGACGGGTGCCTCGGATTGTGATGGCGCCGGCATGAAGGCGTTCTTGGCCTCGCATCGCGATAAGCTCCGCGGCGTATTCTTCATCAATCTTGAATCCGTCGGCGCCGGTAGGCTTTCGGTAGTGACGGTCGAGGGCGAGCAGCAGCTGCTTAAGGGCGACCGCCGCATCATGAATCTGGTCAGCAAGGTCTGCAAGTCGTTCCATGTCGATTGTGGTGCGCTCGAGATGCCCTATGCCAAGACCGATGCCTATGCCGCACTCGAGGCGAGCCGTCGTGCCCTCACCATCGCCGGTGTGGACGGCACGCGCCTGGCTTGTGCTCGCACCGAGGACGACCTGCCCCACAACGTTAACCCGACGAACATTGCCACGGTATCCGAGGTCGTGACCGAGGTTATCCGCCGTTCGTAGGCGGAGCTCTAAGGAGTCAACGTGTTTTCGTTCATTAAACGTCATTGGCCTGTTTATTTGATTCTGACCCTTATTGCCGTCGCTTTGGGATTTGGGGCTGCCTATATCGTGGGTGTAAAGGGGTCGACCCCCGCATCCGCAATCAGCGAAGAGGTGGAGCAAGAGCAAAGTACGGGTGCCGATGGAATCCCCGAGTCCGAGCAGGCGCTCGTCGACAGCGGATCTTCATCTGCCGAGTAGATGTGGCGATTTAAATGATTGAAAGCGGGCGAGGCGGGAGACTGACTCGCCCGCTTTTTATCGCGTTAGCGCTTCTTTGGGATCGACCTAAGGCGAGCGAACCATAGGGCTGCCGCACCCGAGGTCAGGAGCGCGGTGATGCAGGCGGCGATGGGAACTGATCCTGTTGCCGGTAGGTCCTGCGGTAGGGTGCAGCGCTGAACGACACGATCCTCGTCATGTGACTCAAGTTTGTCGCCGCCGCCGTTGCGACAGAGGTCGACACGGGCGCTGTTGGCAACTGGTGCCTGGGGCGTATAGGAAGAAGTTGCCTGCATATGGACTACTGCACTCCGGGCGTCTGTACCGAGGGTTGCCTTGGCGTCATCGAGATCGTCATGTTCGTTTTTAAGGTCTTCGCGCTTCCAAGAATCTTCGTCGCACCTGGTTGCAAAGTCGGCGTCCACCGCACCGTACTCAAGGCGAATGCCCGTTACGATGGTATCGACGGGAAGGTCGAGCTCATTTACCTCAAGCGTGATTGATTTTGTGGTCGGGACATCGGTTTTCCAGAGTTGCCAGCCTTCGTAATCAACGAGACGACGGTCCCCGCCCAAGCTCTCTTTAACTTCGTCGGACTCAAGCCAGGGGTTTTCATGTCCATCGTCAAGTGTTGCGTTTGCCTGTTCGTCGATGCCTGACGAGCCCAGTGGCGTTGTGCGGTACCACACGTTGCACAGACCGTTGAGGTCGCCGATGGCAATAGGGGTTTCGATTGAGACGAGTCTTGCCGTACCGTCCTTGGCGCACTCAAGATCATCGGTAATCGTGAACTCATCAACCCAGGTGGTCGACTCGTTTCGCGCATCGACGGTGTAGGAGAAAAACCCTTCCGCATCGGCTTGTGTCGCGGCGCGGTTTTTGTCATCGCCGTTAGCCAAGAGGCCATCCCCGGTGGGCTGGGCAATTTCTTGACGCTTGTCGACCTGTCCCTTGATCTCGATCGGTGCGTCCTTCATTGCGAAAGATTGGACTTCTCCCGTAGCCTTCACTTCAAACGTTATCTCCTCGGCAAGGTCGTAGGTTCGCGGGGACATCATTTCGCGCAACGTGTAGGTGCCGGGCGCAAGATGTTCGATACGGTGCGGTTTATCGGATGAGGTCCAGGAGTCTATTTCGGTTTCGTCTTGTCCATATAGGGTGAGCTGAGCGCCCTCCACCTCTTGTTTTCCGGTTAGGTCGACTTTTGAGATATCGATCTTGGTGAAATCGTCGGATACTCCGAGATGGGCTTCGATGACGGACGTTGTCTGGTCGGCATATGACAGCTCGACCGTATGGGGACTTTGGTCTAGGAGATATCCTTCGGGCGCTTGGGTCTCAACGACTTCGTAGCATGCGGTTCCACATCCCAGCGAAAGATGGCTCGCACGGGCGGACCCCTGCTCGTCAGTCGTTACGGTGGCGACGGTTTCGCCGTCCAGGGCAACGATACTGCCGTCGGGGCGAATAATATCGCCTGCGGCTCGGATATCAAATACAGCCCCCATGAGTTTGCGCCCGTCGGTAGCGTCGGACTTTACGATTTCGATGCTTCCGGTTGCCGCATCGTCGAAGTATGAGGCAATCGCAACGGGCGTTAGATACCTGTCGGCGGGGATTGTTATCTCGAGATCCTCTCCGACAAGATAAGGTTTCTTTGCCGAGACTTCTCGCACGTAGTAGGTGCCCGGGTTAAGAGACTCGGGCAGCGTGACGGTACCAGTTGCGTCGGTCGTAAAGGTGTTCAGGACATTGTGGGACGGATACCAGCACGTTTGCGAGATGGGCTCGTGGTTGCTGCCGAGCAACTGGAAGCTAAAGCCTGCAAGGGGAACCGCGGCACCGGTTTGGGCGTCGCGTTTAGCAATCTGGAGATGTGTCGATAGGGCATGGTTGTCCACGATGTACTGAAGCTCGGCACCGTCGGCAATCTGTTCAGCCGAGACGGTCCATTCTCCTGCTTGTTTAAAGCCTTCGGGGACGGATTCTGGGACCTCCCGAAGTGTATAGCCGGCACGGTCGTAGGGGATGGCTCCGTGGGCGCCGTCGGGCCGCTTGCCCGCGCCGAACCATGCTCCGGGCTGGTCTTTGGTGGAGGCAAAACCATAGATATTTGTGGTTAACGTTCCAACAACCTGTTGTGAGCTATTGCTGATGACTTCAAAGACAACGCCTTCCGCGGGCTGCTCCAAGCCAGACTGATCGCTGTTGCCATGATCTTTGAATTTGGAAATCTCAAGGTCAAATGCAATCGGAATATCGGAAACGCGAGATTCGAGCTCGACGACGCCCGAGTCGCCCAGCTGGTCGGCTCCAACGGTGTAGGTCCAGCTGTCGCTGGGCAGCAGGTAGCCCTCGGGGGCCTTCGACTCATAGATGGTGAAGGTTCCCAGGGGAACGTTATCAAGGGCCGCTCGACCGTTTTCGTCGGTCGTGAGGGTTTGCGTCCATCCGGGGGTGGATTGAGAGACGCAGGTAAACTCGGCACCGGCAAGCGAGGTCCCCGCTTGGGCTCCAGCGCCCGTTGCGGCGTCGGTCTTTACGATGCGCAACGTGATGGTGCCTGGCTGCTCATCGATTGTGACATGACCACCATTGCCTTCCGTGGTAAAGGGGATGCGGTCGCGTCGAGGGATATAGCCTGCCGGTGCCTTTGTCTCTACCAGGTAGTATGCCGTGTTAGGTAAAAGTGTTGCCTGTGCTCGGCCGTTGCCGTCCATTTTGAGCGTGCCCACGCGCGCGTCGCTCACGCTCTCGAAGATATCGAATGTTGCCCCGTCAAACTGATAGGTGCCGTTTCCGCTGGTAATGACGGTGTTCGCGGACTTCTTTTGGAAAGAAACAGAGACCGCTGGCAGCACGTAGAGCATGTCTTGACGTTTGCTGTCGCCCGATATGGGTCCCAAATAGCGCCGTGCGCGGTGCGGAGCGGCTTTGATGCCTCCCGATTTTGCATTGTCGTGAAGCCACCGTGCGGCAGCCACAACCTCATTGTCGGCGGTAAAATGCCCGCTCTTTGTTTTGCCTTGAGCTGTTGTATAGGAGTAAGTGCCGTCGACATGGGTGGTGCCGTTAAGCATCCATACGGCAAGTTGAGTGGCGGCACGGGCGCGATCGGGCGACAGGCTGTAACCGCCAAATGACGTTGCGGAAGGATATCCGTGACAAACGATCGCCGCGAACTCGTCGTCGAGCCATACCCAGCCCTGATCAAAGTTGAGCCATGGGCCACCCGGCTTGGTGGGACCGGGACGTTCCTGGTTCATACAGTACGCGATTGAGGCGTCTTGAGCCTCGTACTTACCGATGAAGAAGGGCCCACAATCGTCGCTAATGGTGCGAAAGCCGAGCTGATCGTACCCGTCGATGGCAAGTGCGGGTCTCGGAGCCAAGCAACTGATGAGTAGGAAGAGGAGTAGGAGCAGCGGGCCTGTTGCGATTGCGCTGTGGACAGAGTGCGTGGGTGCGTTGGACATGGCTGCTCCTTATCCCTCGTGCGCCGCACGGGGAGGCTGCGGCGCTTGGGACGAGGCTACCCCCGAGGTTCATGCGGGTAAGTACCGGAAGCTGACCAAAAGCTTGCCCGATTTCCGACAAATTGGGTTCATATGGAACAATCAAATAAAACCGCAGGTAAAAGATGGTGAAATAAGGACACCAGAGGTCACTGTCTCCACAATTGGACTGTTTTTCAGACGATTCTCCACAGCTAAAACAAGCATCGCCACCCTTGTATCGAACAAGACAACCGCGTTATACTAGCCAACACACAAGCGGGCATCGCCAAGTGGTAAGGCATCAGCTTCCCAAGCTGACACTCGCGGGTTCGAGTCCCGTTGCCCGCTCCAGCTAGAAGCACAAGCACGGCACCATCACGGTGCCGTGCTTTTTTCAATAAAGCGCCGGGACTCGAACCCGCCAGGGTGCGAGCGTAAAACAAACGCGAAGCGTTTGTAGCGAGCAGGCGAAGGCGCCGGCAGGCGCCTGAAGCCGGTGCGGATTTGCGAAGCAAATACGCGGACGTCCCGTTGCCCGCTCCAATCTCAAAATGTTAGGTTGATGCCCGTAGCTCATACGGGCACCTGCGCACGGTACAATAGTCGAGTTACGACCAACGTGCCAATAACCAAAAAGGAGCCGCTATGATCGATCGCTATACCCGCCCGGAGATGGGACACATCTTCTCCCTCGAGAACAAGTACGCCATTTGGCAGGAGATCGAGGTCCTGGCCTGCGAGGCCCAGGCGGAGCTCGGCAAGATCGGTATTTCCAAAGACGAAGCCCAGTGGATTCGCGACCACGCCAACTTCGAGAAGGCAAAGGTCGACGAGATCGAGGAAGTCACGCGCCACGACGTCATCGCCTTCCTGACCAACATGAAGGAGTATATCGATGCCGACGTTCCCGAGGGCGAGCCCAAGCCCAGCCGCTGGGTTCACTACGGCATGACCAGCTCCGACCTGGGTGATACGGCTCTGTGCTATCAGCTCACTCAGGCTTGCGACCTTATCATCGAGGACGTCAAGAAGCTCGGCGAGATCTGCAAGCGTCGCGCCTTCGAGGAGCGCAACACGCTCTGCGCCGGCCGTACTCATGGCATCCATGCCGAGCCGATGACCTTCGGTATGAAGTTTGGCTCTTGGGCCTGGGAGCTCAAGCGCGATCTGGACCGTCTTGAGGACGCCCGTAAGAACGTTGCTTTCGGTGCCATCTCGGGCGCTGTCGGCACGTACAGCTCCATCGAGCCGTTTGTCGAGGAGTATGTCTGCGAGCACTTAGGTCTGGTTCATGATCCGCTGTCCACGCAGGTCATCAGCCGCGACCACCACGCCTATCTTGCCGGTGTGCTCGCTACCACGGCAGCTACCTGCGAGCGCATTGCGACCGAGGTTCGCAACCTGCAGAAGACCGATACGCTCGAGGCCGAGGAGCCGTTCCGCAAGGGACAAAAGGGCAGCTCCGCCATGCCGCACAAGCGCAACCCCATCACCATGGAGAAGGTCTGCGGGCTGTCGCGCGTCGTGAAGTCCAACGCTCAGGTCGCTTTTGACAACGTTGCCCTGTGGCACGAGCGCGACATTTCGCACTCCTCTGCCGAGCGCGTCGCCCAGGCCGATAGCTTCATCGCCCTTGACCACATGTTCCAGTGCCTCATTCGCGTTATCGATGGCCTGCAGCTGTATCCGGCGCGCATGATGGCCAATCTCAGCAAGACCCGCGGCCTCATCTTCTCTTCCAAGGTGCTGTTGGCTCTCGTCGACACGGGTATTACCCGCGAGGACGCTTACGCCATCGTGCAGGAGAACGCTATGGCAACCTGGCACGAGGTGCAGGATTGCGTCTCCGGTCCCACCTTTAAGGAGCGCCTCGAGGCGGATCCGCGCTGCACCGTCAGCCAGGAGAAGCTCGACGAGATCTTCGATCCGTGGGACTTCCTCACTCGTATCGATACGGTCTTCGACCGTCTGGAGCAGCTGAACTTCGAGTAGGGTCGACCCAATTCGACCGCTTGCGGATGCTTTCCAACCATTGGCGCCTTGCCCATCTTGGGCGAGGCGCTTTTTTCGTTGCTGCGGCAGCCCCCGGTAATAAAATGAACCTCTACTGCTATTTCGATGAAAAGAGGCGCGTGTCCAGACGTATCAAACGAGTCGCCATCGCCTCGTTCGTGCTCATAGTGCTTGTTGCTGCCTGTACGGCCGTCCTGACGTATACCGATCGAAATAGTTCTTCCTCGCCGAATGCAGCTGACGATGATCTCCCTGTGCTCAAAATTGGCGTTACGGATAACGACCCCTATGTGTATGTCGATACCACGGGCGATTACGCCGGTATCGATATCGATATCGCCCGCGAGGCGTGTGAGCGTGCGGGGCTCAAGCCGCAGTTTGTCGATATTGACTGGAACGATCGCGACCGGCTGCTCAAAAATGGTGATATCGATTGCCTATGGTGCGATTATTCGCCCTGTTATCGCGAGGATAAGTATTACTGGACTGAGCCGTATCTAACCGTGACGGTCTCGGTTGCCGCCAAGAAAGCGAGTGGTATCAAGTCCTTGGCACATCTCGATGGAAGTAGGACCATTGCGGTGATTGCGGGCTCGGTGAGTGAACGTCGATTGCTTGCGGGGGATCTGGGGATCTCGTCGGACGTTCAAATCAAATCATATGGCTCTGCCGAACTCTGCAAAGCCGCTCTGGCCAAGGGGTATGTTGACTGTTGGATGGCGGACGTTCAATCGTTTGACCAACTCATCGCCCAGTATCCCGGCCTTTACCGTGTGTTTGCTGACAACGTTATGACGGTTGACCTGGGCGTCGCGTTTGAGAACGGCTATGAAGGACCGGTCGTAAAGGATCTCAATACCGCGCTGTTCGACATGGACCGAGATGGCACGATTGACCGTATTGTGGGCAATTACAAGGCGGGAGCGACGACGAGTGAGCAAGGGGCGATCCATGACAAATGATGAGCGCCTCTTGCACAAAAAGAACCTGGTTGTCATAGTCGTCAGCGTTGTTACCAGCATTGTTTTGCTGAATCTGCTGTTTACGGTTGGCACGCATCGCTGCCTCGATAAAACGCTTGGATTCGGTCAAGAGACCATGGTGTTTTTGGAAAATGCCTGCGAAAAATATGACCGCTACGAACAGGGAAGAAAAACCGAGGCGACGTACGATTTGGATGCCGCGGTCGAATCGTTTGCGACGTTCTTGCCCCCTGATCGCGTTGAGGTTAACGACGATCTTATCGAGCAATATGTCCATGCCGAGAACCTTTCGGGGCTGATGGTCATGGACTCCGACGGTCATATGACCGCTCACTACGACATCGATGGCCGCGATCCGCTCATGCTATGGCGAGAAGAACTGGCTTGCTCGTCGGTCGCATCGATGTATCAAGGTTCCAAAGTGTCCTACTCAACTGTCGTTGAACGCCGCGATGTCGTTTTTGCCGTCTGTGCTGCCCCGTATGGCGACGGCGTTGCCCTGGCATACCGCTCATTCGTCCCCGATACGGCGGATGACTATTCGTATGCCATAGCCGACGTGCTTGCAAACAACACCTTCCACCAGGGCCCCACGGTGCTTGTTATGGAGGATGCGGAGATCGTCTCCTCTAATGATCCCGATGTCGACGTGTCGCTCGCTCGGCTCCTTGCCGGATCTGGAATCGAGTGGAAAGACGAAGGCCTGACGCGTATCGAGTATCGCGGAAGCAAATGGTACGCCGTGCGTGCGGCATACAAGGACTATCGCCTGTTTGCGCTGTATCCCAAAGCGGAGGTCATGTCCGGCAGAGTTTCGTTTGTTGCCGCCGGTGTGTTGGTTTGTCTGGCGTTTTGGGTCGTGGTGCTGTTGGCGCGAAATATCGTTGACCATCGCAATTTGGCCGAAAAGGATAAGCAGCTTGGCATTATCAATGCCATAAGCGCCATCTACGACTCGACCTTCCTTTTGCATCTCGACACCCTCAAGATCGAGGGAATCAACATGTCGCCGGCGATAGCGAAAATATTTGCCGAGCACAGCGAGGCATATGACTTTATGGACACGGTCTGCCGAGATATCGTGAGCCCCGAAAGCCGCGAGGCGGTTATGGCGCTTGTAGATATAAGTACGCTTCGGGACCGTATGGAGGGCATGCCGTACTTGGCCGCCGAGGTGCGAGATTGTCGGGGTACTTGGTATTCGCTGCAGGTTGTCCCCCAGCATCGCGATGAGCAAGGCCGGCTGGAATCGGTTGTCGTCGCGACGCACAACATATCGATGGTCAAGCATGCCGAGGAGCTGTCCTACCAAGATAAACTGACAGGGCTTCGCAACCGCAACTATCTTGAGTCGCGCGGAGATAGCCTGGTAAACGAGGGCTTGCCAGTGAGTGTGATTATGTTGGACTGCAATTATCTCAAGCGGACCAACGACGTCCGTGGCCATGAGATGGGAGACGAGCTGCTGCGACGGACCGCGTCCGTGTTGCGGCGGGTGGCTGGTGAGGATTGCCTGCCGATGCGTCTCGGCGGCGACGAGTTTTTACTGGTTTGCCCCCATACTGACGGCGAGTCTGCGCACGGGCTGGAACAAGATATTCGTCTCGGCCTTGCTGCGGTGAGCGATGAAGCCCTAACGGTCAGCGCGTCGATTGGCGTGGCGACCGTCGAGACGGCTGGAAATACGCTGGCCGATGTATATCGCGTTGCTGACCACAATATGTATCGTGAGAAGCGCATAATCCACGCGCAGGGCACGGACTGCTAATCTTGTCCCCGCTCATCCGTGCATCGTAGGATGTTGAATCGGTGCTTGCGACAATATGTCGCTCCGGGCGGGGATAATAGACTCCTGAAATTTCTTTCCGAGAGGGGATCGCAATGATTAGTTTTGACTACAAGCCGCAGGGCGTGTGTGCTCGTAATATTCACCTCAATCTTTCTGACGACGGCAGCAAGGTGCTGGGCGTCGAGTTTACCGGCGGGTGCGACGGCAACCTCAAGGCTATCTCCAAACTGGTCGAGGGCGCTCCTTCCGATCGCGTGATTGAGGTTCTCGCCGGCAACACCTGCGGTATGAAGAAGACTTCTTGCGCCGATCAGCTCACGCGCGCCATCGAGGCCGCCCGCGCCGAGATCGCCTAATGGGCATTACCGACTACATTAAGAACGGAATATCGCGTCGCGGCTTTGTGCTCGGTGGAGCGGCCGCGGGTGCTGCCACGGTGCTCGCTGGATGCTCGAAAAAAACGGGCACCAGCGATGATGCCGCCGGTGAGCCTCAGGTCATCAAGGACGATTCCAAGATCGTCTCGATTACGGATGAATACGAGGCCGTCGACATCGACCTTGAGCCTGCGGCCTCGTGGACGCTGCCTCTGGGTACGCTGCTGTACTACTGCGATGGCGACTATGCCGCGGCAATGATGGCACCCGCATCTGCGTTGCACGCCAACACGCTCGGCGTGCTCAACCTGGGCGATGGCTCGCTCACCACACTTATCGAGGACCCCGTCGAGGGCACCGGGTACGCGTTTTACGATGTCCGCGCCGGCGATGGCGTGTTTGCGTGGGTGGAGATGAACTTCGCGAATTCATCGTGGAAGCTCTACGCTCAAAATCTGTCGGGCGCTTCGCTTGTCGGTGATGTGGTTGAGCTCGACCGGGGCGGCAAGGACTACGATCCGCCGTTGTTCACGGCGTTCGGGTCATCGGTCGTCTGGTATAAGATGCCTTCGGCGAGTGGCAATAAAACGAGCAACGATTCGTTCTGCTATCGCCGCTCGGTCGATGAGTCCAAGGCCGAGACAATTTGGAAATCGACGGGTCGCTTTGCATCCGCCCCGCGTGTGAGTGACGGCATCTTGACCATCTCTCCGCGCGTCCACAACGACGAGGGCGTCTACTACGGTATGACGGCAATCGATCTGACCGACGGCAACAACACCAAGCGTGCCCAGCTGGTCCTCCCCTCGTCGGTCTCGCCTTTCGAGGCCGTGTATATGGGCGATACCTTTGTGTTTTCCATCGAGGCGACCTATAGTGGCGTGGGCAGCCTGGGCAACATGGGCACGTATATCGGTAATGAGGGAGGGCCGTACCTCTTCCTGTCCCGCGAGCCTCTCGCATGTGCGGCTGGCAAGAAGAATAAATACCTTGTTAAGGTACAGGCATCGCATTTCCTGATCGACACCTCTGCCAAGACCTATGGTTCGCTGTTGTCGCCCGACCGCGCTTTGGAGTATGGCGATTATCCAGCTACGGCGGGAAAATCGGACTCATTCCTTACGTACGCCACGGTGCGCAACAGCCAGGGTATACCCGAGACGGTCACCGCACGCCTATTCTCTCTTTAAGCTTAGAGGGGTTAAAAAGGCGCCAACAGGGGAATAAACGCGTTGTAATTGTGAGTACCGCCCGCCGAGCTGCCACGTCATAGCGGCATCCGGTGGGCTCAGGTGCGTTAAAATGAGCTTGTTCTTAGCTAATTGAGACAGGGGGGCCGTGTTATGGCTTCAGATGCAAAAAAGATTCTGCTGGTCGAGGATGAGAAGGCAATCCGTGACGCCGTCGCTGCCTATCTCGAGCGCGAAGGCTACTGGGTTGTGGGCGTCGGCGACGGCCAGTCCGCGATCGAGGAGTTCGAGAAGCATCAGTTCGACCTGGTCGTGCTCGACCTTATGCTCCCCAAGATCCCCGGCGAGCGCGTTTGCCGCACCATTCGCGATACCTCGGATGTCCCCATCATCATGCTGACGGCTAAGGGCGAGATCGAGGACCGTATTATCGGTCTTGAGCTCGGCGCCGACGACTATCTGATTAAGCCGTTCTCGCCGCGCGAGCTCGTCGCCCGCGTTCGCGCTCTGTTCCGCCGTGCCCACCAGGCCGACGAGCCCGCCGTCGAGGTACTCGACTTCGGCGATCTGGTCATCGATATCTCGGGCCACAAGATCTTGGTCGAGGGCAAGGAAGTCGATCTGACGGCTTCCGAGTTCAAGCTGCTCACCACACTTGCTCGTCATCCCGGCCGTGTCTACAACCGTATGGAGCTGGTCGAGAAGGTGCTTGGGTACGACTTTGAGGGCTATGAGCGCACCATCGATAGCCACGTGAAGAACCTTCGCGCCAAGCTGGGCGATGATCCCAAGAAGCCCAAGTGGCTCTACACCGTCCATGGTGTCGGCTATCGTTTTGAGGCTCCGGCTAAGACCGATAAGTCGGACGAGAAATAAGGTAATCACATATGACACCTGCGCGCTTTGAAATCGGACAAAAGCACAAGCAGGAGAGCGAGGCGGGTTCCAAGGCAAGTTGGAACACGCCTCGTTCCGATTCACGGCCGACGATGAGCTATCCCTCGCGCATGGCACTTGCTTTTGCTCTGACATCGCTCATGACGGTATTGGTGCTGGTGGGCGTGGTCTCTGTTGTGTGGGGCACGGTCTTTTCGGATTACACGCGCTCCAATATCGTCGAAATCGCAAATTCTGCTGCCGAAAAGCTTGCGATGTCGTATGAGGAAAACGGCAATTGGACTGCGGGCGAGCTACGTACGGTCGCGACATCGAGTTTGGTGTCCGACGATTTGGGTATGCAGGTCGTCAACAAGAAAGGCGTTGTCGTTTATGACGACTCATGGCCTTCGGCAAGCGCGACCGCCGATGTGCGCGAGAGCGAATCAGCGTCGAGCAGCTCGAGCGGTAAAAAAGCATCGCATAGCCCGGTCTCGTCTGCTCCAACCGACTCCGATAGCGTTGCCAACGTCGAAATCATAACGTCTTCGGGCGAGCATGTCGGACAGGTAAAGCTATGGGCCATCGGCTCCGATGCCTTGCTCACCAAGGCGGATTCTGCATTTAGGGAGAAGACCTTTAACGCCATGGCCCTCGCCGCGGTTGTTGCAATCTGCATTTCGGTCGTTATCGGATCGCTCGTGTCGCGCATGCTCACCAAACCGATTCATCGCATCACCAGTACCGCAAAGCAAATCCGTGACGGCGACCTGTCGGCTCGCACGGGGCTGCGCGGCGATGACGAGATCGATCAGCTGGGAGAGACCTTCGACGAGATGGCCACCTCACTCGAAAAGGATATGAAGCACGAAAAGCGCCTGACCTCTGATGTTGCCCACGAGCTGCGCACGCCGCTCATGGCCATGCTGGCAACGGTCGAGGCCATGCAAGACGGTGTGTATCCCACCGACGATGAGCATTTGGAGACCGTTGCTTCCGAGACGCGTCGCCTGGCTCGTCTGGTGCAGCAGATGCTCGACCTATCGCGTATGGAAAACAGCACGGCTCCGCTCAATCTAGAACCGGTGGACATGGTTCCGTTCGTGCGATCGATTGTGAACGGCCAGGAGCGTCTGTTTGCCGACCGTGACCTTCGTCTTCGCTTTGCAGATGAAACCCAAGGGCACGACGATG
The DNA here is from genome assembly GCA_022713905.1 of Collinsella sp. GTDB lineage: Bacteria > Actinomycetota > Coriobacteriia > Coriobacteriales > Coriobacteriaceae > Collinsella. The sequence continues at coordinate 5,109 of JAIHTM010000022.1, read as the reverse complement.
TCGTCGAGGCCGATCCCGACATGATCACGCAATGTGTTATCAACCTCATGAGCAACGCCATGCGCTACACCCCCGAGGGCGGTTGGGTCGTGGTGTCGGTGCTCAGTGACCGCAGGCACGTCAGCATTGCCGTTTCTGATACCGGTATCGGTATTGCCAAGGACGATCTGTCGCGCATTTTCGGGCGGTTTTGGCGCGCCGATGCCAGCCGCGCCCGCGAAGCTGGCGGCCTGGGCGTCGGCCTCGCCGTGACCAAGCAGATCGTCGAGCGTCACCATGGCTACATATCCGTGGAGTCGGAGCTTGGAAAGGGTACGACTTTTACAATTCATCTGCCCCGCGAGCACACGGCGGACGCGGCATCTACTACAATGGAGCACTAGCTTTTCGCTATTCGGTGAAGGAGGGGCCGCGTCCCTGCCGCTCCGAGTTTGCGAAAACATGCGGGAAAGAACCCGCATTTCTGTCGTATTTAGGTAAGGAGTGACTCACGTGACAACGATGGAGCGTCGTCCGGATTCCCGTGGCAAGGTTCGTGATATTTACGATGCCGGTGAAAACCTGCTGATGGTCGCCACCGACCGCATTTCTGCGTTCGACTTCATTCTTCCCGACGAGATTCCGTTTAAGGGAGAGGTGCTCAATCGCATCTCGGCATTCTGGTTCGATAAGTTTGCCGACATCGTCCCCAACCATCTCGTTTCCATCGACCCGGCGGATTTCCCCGAGGAGTTTGCTGAGTATCGTGACTACCTCGCTGGCCGCGCCATGCTGGTTAAGAAGGCCCAGACGATTCCTATCGAGTGCATCGTCCGCGGCTATCTGACCGGTTCGGGCAAGAAGACCTACGACGAGAACGGCACCGTCTGCGGCATCCAGCTGCCTGAGGGCCTGACCGAGGCTTCCAAGCTTCCCGAGCCGTTGTTCACGCCGTCCACGAAGGCCGAGATCGGTGACCACGACGAGAACATCTCGTTCGAGCGTTGCTGCGAGATCGTGGGTGAGGACATCGCCACGCAGATTCGTGACCTTTCCCTCAAGATCTACAAGGCCGCTGCCGAGTACGCCGCGACCCGTGGCATCATCATTGCCGACACCAAGTTCGAGTTTGGTGTTATTGATGGCAAGGTCACGCTGATCGACGAGTGCCTCACGCCCGACTCCAGCCGTTTCTGGCCTGCTGCCAGCTACGAGGAGGGCAAGATCCAGCCTAGCTACGACAAGCAATTCGTCCGCAATTGGCTCAAGGCCAACTGGGATATGACGGGGGAGACCCCGCACCTGCCCGCCGAGGTCATCGATGGCACGTCCGAGCGCTATCGCGAGGCCTTCCAGATCATCACGGGCTCCCAGTTCACAAGCATGAAGGAGAACGCATAAGTGAGTACCCGTAGCGCCACGAACAAGCGCACGCAATCCCACGAAGTTACCGGGGTTGCGCGCAAGTCTGCCGCATCTGCTAAGCCCGCCCGCCAAGCAGCGAGCTCCGTTCGCGTCGTGCCGGCTTCGTCTAAGGCACGCCGCAAAGAGCTCGAGAAGGGCGAGAACCTCGAGGGCCTCTCTAAAGAGGAGAAGCGCGCCCGCAAGGCTAAGCAGCGCGCCAAGGAGGACCGCATCTATACGGTGTCGAATATCCTCCTCAAGCAGGACGAGGACTACACCAAGCGCCGTCGCATCTGGTGGATTGTGCTCGCCATTGGCATGGTGCTCGTCGTGGCAATTTGGGCCTCGCTGTACTTCGCTCCCGCTGGCATGGTGTCCAGCCCTGTCCAGATGGTCGGCATTGTTTTGTCCTACGTCATCATTTTGGGCGACTTTATCTATGACTTCGCTCGTATTCGTCCCTTGCGCAACATGTACCGCGCGCAGGCCGAGGGCATGTCCGAGAACAAGCTCAACGCTCTTATTGAGCGCGCGGCTGCCGAGGAGGACAAGAAGGACTCCAAGAAGAAGTAGCGTTTGCATACATACTTATCGCTAAGATATAAGGCGCGTCGTTTTTGCGGCGCGCCTTTTTACTGTTCTATAGATAGATGGAGTGGCACATGATTCGAGCTGCCCTGACGGTCGAAGAGGCCCTGGAGGGTATGAAGTCCCTGGAGCCCAAGATTAAAAACTATGCGCGCCTGGTTGTCCGCAAGGGCGTAAACGTTAAGCCCGGCCAGGAAGTCGTCGTTCAGTCTCCGGTTGAGTGCGCGCCGTTTGCGCGCGTGGTGGTCGCGGAGGCCTATGCTGCCGGCGCCGGCCACGTGACGGTCATCTGGGCCGATGATGCCGTGACGAGGCTCACGTACGAGCATGTCGAGAAAAGCTATTTTGAGCAGACGCCCGAGTGGAAGCGCATGCAGCTGGATTCCTTGGCCCAGGATGGTGCCTGCTTTGTCTTTATCGAGGGTGCGGACCCCGCCGCCCTTAAGGGCATCGATCCCGCTAAGCCCGCTGCAGCTTCTAAGGCAAAGAACACGCAGTGCAAAGTTTTCCGCCGTGGACTGGATTACAACATCAATCCGTGGTGCATCGCCGGCGCTCCGGTCGTGGCTTGGGCGCGCGAGGTGTTCCCGGGAGACGCCGATGAGGTTGCAATCTATAAGCTGTGGAATGCGATTCTGCACACCGCTCGCGCCGATGGCCAGGACCCAGAGAGCGACTGGGAGCTCCATGACGCCGCATTCGAAAAGAACCTGCGTTTCCTGAACGACAATCGTTTCGACTGCCTGCATTACACCGCGGCAAATGGAACCGATCTGACGATTGGCATGACGAAGGGTCACGAGTGGGCCGGCGGCAAGGGCAAGACGCCCGATGGGCACCCCTTCTTCCCCAACATTCCCACCGAGGAAGTCTTCACTTCGCCCGATCGCATGCGCGCCGACGGTATCGTGTACTCGGCCATGCCGCTCATCCACCACGGCAGTAAAGTCGACGATTTTTGGATTAAGTTCGAGGCGGGCCGCGTAGTGGACTACGATGCCCGCGTGGGTAAGGCGACGCTCGCAAGCATTATTGACACCGATGAAGGTGCCGCTCATCTGGGTGAGGTCGCGCTTATCTCTAAGAACACGCCGATCCGTGAAAGTGGCGTTCTATTCTATGACACGCTCTATGACGAGAACGCCAGCTGTCATCTTGCGCTGGGAGTCGGCTTCCCCGAATGCATCGAGGGTGGATATGATATGTCCAAAGAGGAGCTCCTGGAGCATGGCGTTAACGTCTCGAGCACGCATGTCGACTTTATGATTGGCACGGACGATATCGATATTACGGGCATTACGCCTGATGGACGTGAAGTTGTGATTTTCCAGAACGGCCAATGGAGTTGGGAATAGTCCCAGACCGTGGTACAATGCCACCCGCGGGCCGTTAGCTCAGCTGGCAGAGCAGGGGACTTTTAATCCCAAGGTCCAGGGTTCGAACCCCTGACGGCCCACCCAAAGATTGTTGAGACGGTCAACTTCGGTTGGCCGTCTTTTTTGTCGCCCTTTCATGGGTTCGAACCCGTCGGGGGGCGCGGAGCTGAGTAAACGCGCGAGCGTTTGCCAGCGCAGCGTGCAAGGCGCGAAAGCGCCGCAGCGGCCGCCTGCGAAGCAGGCTGAACCCCTGACAGCCCACCCAAAGGAAGGAAAACGAAATGAAAACAGATAGATACGGAATTAGCGGCAGCACGTTAAAGATAATAGCAGCCATCTCGATGGTTCTCGATCATGTAAGCAGGATCGTCCTGACCAATGGAATCATGACTCACGCATCGTACAGTCAGATATCAGACGAACAATGGGCGATTCTAAGCGAGGCTTCGGATGTGCTTCATGTTCTTGGCAGAATTGCATTTCCCTTATTTTGCTTTTTGATAGTTGAGGGATTTTTGCATACTCATGACATAAAGAAGTACCTGCGAAATATGCTTGTCTTCGCAATCATTGCGGAGCCCATATACGATTTCGTTCAAACCGGGCAGCTATTTGACCTTCGGCAACAGAATGTTATGTATGAGCTCCTGCTTTCCTTGGTCTTTTTGATTATTCTGGAAAAGATACAAAGTCTTTCAAAATGGAAGAGGCACATTGCAGAAATTGCTCTGATTGTTTTGACAGCACTGGCAGCTGAATACACTAAGCTGGATGGCGGTGCGTATGGCATTCTGCTTGTGGCTGCATTCTATTTATTCCACGACAGCAAAGCTAAGATGTTCTTTGCTGCAGTATGTGCAGTGCTCCTTTCGTCATGCCATATAATTGGCGGCGGATTTGAGTTCACTACAGCTAATATTTTTAATCCTGATGTTGCTGCCGCGATAATTTCGTTGTTGCTTATCAATCTTTATAATGGCAAGCGAGGGCTGAAGCTGAAATATTTCTTCTACATTTTCTATCCGGCACATCTTGCTCTGCTTTATGGTGTCTCGCTTATTGTTTTGAACTGTCTTTAAAAACTCTCAAACAAGTCTCTGAAAGCAGAAGCAAATTGACCCTAAGACTGCTTGTGAATTTCCGGAAGACCTGAGAGATGCGAGGATAGACAACGAGGGCTGCAGAAAGATGCTTCTCAGTTCTCTGGCGGATCGCATGAATCTGTATGAGGATCACTTCCACACACTCATTGATAACAGTGATAAACACGGCAGATCCTCAAAACATGAGACTGCGAAGGTCGAAAGATGCTTCGAAAGCATGAATGGCAGCGAGAAAACGAGTTCGGAAGCACCCTCTGGATGCTCCAGCATAGAATAGAAAGCGGTCAACTTCGGTTGGCCGTCTTTTTTTGTCGCCCTTTCATGGGTTCGAACCCGTATCTATCTATATATAAGAACGCTTGGCGAACAAAACCCGCCTTTTACCGATGGGAAACAAATAGCGGATGCCTTTGGAGTAAAGTAGCGTTCCAGAGATGACCGATGTCTCAATACTCATAAAACAGCTGGTCATCGCCAATATCAGAAGCCAATGCTTCAGTTTTAACCCCAGTGATGCGACTGAGGGACCTATTTATTTGTGAACAAAATATGGAGTGCGGGATTCCCGCCCGCGGGGGCCCTCCGGTCTGGCAATATATCTCCTTGCCGCGCGGCCCGGTCGAACCGGATGAGCCGCCAGGCGTGCACCTTGAGAACCG
>JAIHTM010000324.1 GCA_022713905.1 Collinsella sp. | reverse complement strand
TTGCGTTTAACTTGTCCGCCGCCACGCTGGGCAACATCGTGGGCGGCGCGGTTCTGATCGCGCTCGGCTACTGGTTTATCTACGCTAAGAAGTCCGAGGCGTAAGGTACCGTCTGTTTGACGTTGGGCCTCCCGCGGGGCGTTGCCGTGCGGGAGGCTATTTGGGTCTGGGGCTCGTTGTCGGGCTGTTGGCCTGTTGTGTTTGGCTGATGAAAGGGGTAATCGAGATGGCATCTGCTGTGAAGCGTGACGGTCGCGCCGTGGTGACCACATGCGGGGGATGCTATGCCGATTGCGCCTTTGCGGCCCATGTTGAGGATGGGCGTGTGGTGGCTGAGCTGCCGGTTGCGGGGCATCCGTGCGCGGCGCGTGCCCTGTGCGCCCGCGGACGGCATCGCCTGGCAATGCCGTTTGACGAGCGCGACCGCATTGTGCACCCCATGCGACGCCGCCGGGATGGCTCGGGGTTCGATGCGATTACCTGGGACGAGGCGTTTGCCCAGATTGCCGAGCGCCTTTTGGGGATTGTTGACGGGCATGGTCCGCGCGCGCTGGGCATGACGCTCGGCGTTCCCTCGTTCGACCGCTACTGGGCGTATCGTTTTATGCATGCGCTGGGCTCGCCCAACGTGTACGGTGCCGATGGCGCCTGCGAGGTAAGCCGACTTACCGGTTGGGAGCACAGCCTGGGCTATAGCCCCGCCTCCGACCTGGCACATACCGACTGCATCATGTACCTGGGGCGTTCCATCGTCGATTCATCGACGATGGGGGCCGTCGATGCGCTCAACGATGCGCGCCGGCGCGGGGCGAAGATTATCGTGGTCGACCCCCGGCGCAGTGGCTCCGCCGCGCTTGCCGACCGCTGGCTGCGTGTGCGCCCGGGTTGCGACCTGGCCTTGCTGTTGGGCATTGCGCATGTGCTCATTGCCGAGGACTTGTACGACCACGAGTTCGTTGCCCGCTATACCACGGGTTTTGACGAGCTGGCGCAGGCGGCCCGTGCTTGGACGCCCGAGTGGGCCGAGTCGATGTGCGACGTGCCGGCCGCAGAGATTGTCGCCACGGCGCGCGATCTGGCTGCCGCCGCGCCTGCCGCCGTGGTGGATGCGGGCTTTCACGGTGGCATCGGTATCGCGTATGCCAATAGCACCCAGACCGCGCGCGCTATTTGCTTGGTCGATGTGCTGCTGGGCTGCATCGGACACGCGGGCGGCGCGCTCAACCCGCCCACGCCGCTTGTGTTGGGCGACCTCGATCCCGCACGCTTTGCGACGCCGCCGGTGCCACGCGGGCCCAAGCTGGGGTCCGAGCGCTATCCACTGGTCGATCCGGTGCGCGGCCTGTGTACGACCATCGGTCAGTCGATTCTTGCCGGCGATTTACGTGGGCTCATCGTCTATGCCAGTAACCCCGGTGCGGGCTATGGCAATGCACAGGCTTGGTTGAGTATTTTGCAGCAGCTTGACTTGCTCGTGACAATTGATATTCGCTGGTCCGAGACGGCGCGCGCTTCCGACTTCGTGCTGCCCGACGTGACGTATCTGGAGGCCGACCGCGGCGTGGGTACGGTCGTGGGCCGCAACGACGCGCGTGTGTTCTACCGCAATGCCGTGTTGCCCGTGTTGCATGGCGACACGCGTCCCGGTCGGGAGATTTTTGCCGGTTTGGCTGCGGCCTGCGGCGTGGGTGAGTACTTTCGGTTTACGTCCGACGACCTGGCGGCTGCGCAGGTGGCGCCGTTTGGGATCGATCTGGACGAGCTCAAGGAGCGCGGCTGGGCCGATACGGGCATGGCGCTGCCGACGCGCACGGGTGAGCCGGTGATTCCGCTTGCCGGCGGCAAAATTGCGCTTGCAAGTGACGTATGGGAACGAGCCGGTCTGGGTCGTGTACCCAACTGGATCGCTCCCATGGTGGAGCCTGGCCCGGGGATGTTTCGCCTCATTAGCGGCAACCGTCCCTTTGAGTCGCATACCTCGCGCAGGCTCGCGGCCCAAGGTGCCGCCGAGGCTGGATCGGACCTGGATGCCGTGCAGATGAATGCCGATGCTGCTGCGCGCATGGGTATCGCCGATGGCGAGGTCGTCGAGCTTGTGAGCGACATGGGCCGTGACCGCGTGCGCGTGGAGACGACGCCGTATCTGCATCCGGCGTGCATCTTTACGTCGGCCGCCCCCGGCGGGCGTTCGTTTGGCGCCGATGCCGCTGGCGCTCAAGCCTTGGGCGTGGGCCCGCTCGACCATACGCCGCTGCGCTGGGACCCGTTGACGGGTGCCGCGCTCACCCAGGAAAACGCCGTTCGCGTGGAAAAGATCGCGGCGCGCGAGGATAATAGCTAT
>JAIHTM010000323.1 GCA_022713905.1 Collinsella sp. | reverse complement strand
CAATCTGACGTTCAATTTCAAGGGCGCGACCAGAAGGTCAGCGCCCTTTCATTTCACGTCACCTTGGCGCAAATGCGGCTCGCTCGCTGGCATTAGTGCTGCGTCAGCGTTAACGTTGCCGCACTAAATTAGCTTTGTTGATTCCAGCTTTTCGATGATCCAGTCGTTGGCTTTGATGACCGGGCGGCGGAAGACGACGCCCAGGGCCAGCGACGGAATCAGATAGCTCGCCAGAATGCCTAGCTCAATCCAATACTCCATATGGTAGGCACCGGCCATAGCGGCGTGCATGGCGTTGATGCCGTGAGTAAACGGCAGGAACGGATAGATCGCCTGGAACACGGGGCCGGTCATCTCGATGGGGAACGTGCCGCCCGAACCGCCGACCTGCATGACCAGCAGCACGACGGCGAGCGCCTTGCCGATATCGCCAAACGAAACCGTAAGCGTGTAGACGATATTAGAGAACACGAGGCTCGCGACCCAGCCCGCCAGCACAAACTGCAGCGGGTCGTCGCACTGGATGCCAAAGAACAGGATGTCGCCCGCGCACACGAGCGTTGCCTGCAGCAGGGCCAGACCGCCAAAGAACAGGTAGCGGCCCAGATAGATCTCGTGTAGGCGCACGGGGATGAGCTCGTTGATGAGCTCATCGTCAACCGATACCTTCATCATGGCCGCCAGCACGATCGAGCCGACCCACAGCGACAGGATCGTATAGAACGGCGCCATGGCCGAACCGTAATTGCGGATCGGATAGACCGGCTTGCGGTCGAGCGCGACGGGGCCGGAAAGCGACACGGCCAAACCCTCGGGATCGTTGCCGATCATCGTCTTGATCGTGGCCAGGTCACCCGAGATCAGAGCGCTATCAAGCTCGTCCTTAAAGGCACTGATCTTGTCCGACGCCTCGCCCAGCTGATCGGAAGCCTTGTTGACGAGCTTTGCAGCCTTGGAGAGACCCTTCGCGAGCGAACCAGAGGCGTCGGTCAGACCGCTCACGGCGCTATCCAAGTCACCCGAGATACCGTTCAGGGAATCCAGAACGCCCGAAATGGTCTTCTTGAGCTCCTTGGCCTTAACCGAGAACGTAGAATCGTAGTCGGACTTGGCACCCGAGATACCCGCCTTGGCATCGGCGATGGCCTGGTCGACCTCGGCACGCGAGTTGTTGGCCTCCGCCATGCTGTCCGAAAGGGACTTTGCGGTCGCCGTCAGGTCCTTCGCATTGTTGCGGTACTCCACGGCAATTCTGCCCAGCGACGTCGCAGCGGACTTGAGGCCGTCTTTGAGCTTGTCATCCTTCACCTGGTCGGCAAGGTTGCGGAGCTGATCGGCCATCGCATCGATATCGTCAGCACGCGTATTGAGCGCCGCTGCGGCTTCATTGAGCTGAGACACCGTAAGGTAAACATGCTGATTCGCGGCACCGAATGCCTTCGCAAGCTCGGCGGACACGTTGTCGAACGAGCCCGCGCTTCCGTCAATCGCCGCGTCAACGGCATCGTTGGCGGCCTTGAGCGCTTCCTTGGAATCATTGATGCCGCTCTTGGCGTGCTCCATCAGCTGCTTCGTCGACTCATCGACGGTGCCCGTCTGCTTGAGCATACCGCCCGCCGACGTCAGCGAATCGGACGTGGAGCTCAAAATGCCCGCCAGCGACGAAGCATTTGCCTGAACGTCTCGCAGGTCCTCAATCGAATCGCCAAGCGTCGAGGACAGGTTGGCGATAAAGTTGCTGACCTGGTCGGTGCTCATGTAATCGAGCAGGCTGGACACCGTCTTAAGACCGATGCTCGTAATGGTCTCGGTAAAAGTTTCGTTAACCTGGCTCTGAACGGCACTCGAACCCTTCTCGGTCACGATCTGCGCAATGGCGTTGGCCTTCTGGTTCTCGTAAAACTCGATATCGGCGTGTTTCACGTCGGTCGAGAAAAGCGTCATCATGTCAGCGCTAAACGTTTTGGGGATAACGACGGCAGCATAGTACGCGCCCGACTTAACGCCCTCGATAGCCTTTTCGCGATTGTTGAGCACAACCCAATCGAAGCTCTCGTTGCCGCGTAGGGTGGCGGTCACGTTTTCGCCCACGTTAACCTCGACGGGGATCAAATCGCTCTCGTAACCCTCATCGGTGTTGACCACGGCGATCTTAAGATTGCCGGTGTTGCCGTACGGATCCCAGCTGCCGGCGATGTTAAACCACGCGTACAGACACGGTACGATAATGAGGCCCATCACGACAACCAAGCCGATCACGGAGCGAGACACGTTTTGGACATCGCGCTTAAACAGATGCAGGATGTTCTTCATTTATGCCTCACCTCCTTTGGAGTGCTTGCCAAGCG
>JAIHTM010000322.1 GCA_022713905.1 Collinsella sp. | reverse complement strand
CATGGCACAGGACCAAACCGACAAGCGCTACTTCGACGAGCTCGTCGACTTCGCCAACGACATTCGCATGCTGGCGCTTCCCGTCAACAAGGAAAAGAACGGCTACCTGCTCAACTCCATGCTGGTGCCGTGGCTGCTTTCGGGCCTTGACCTGTATGTCTCGGGCGTGAGTGACCCCAAGAGCATCGACCTCGCATGGACGCGCGGCACTGGCGCGCCCAAAGGTCCGTTCCGCGTGTTCGACACGGTGGGCATCCAGACGGCCTACAACATCGTTATGCAGTATCAGAAGGTCCCGGGCCTGGTGAGCCCGCTGCTCAAAAAGATGATGATGCCCTACAACTTTAAGGCCATGGCATCCGTCCTCAAGAAAATGCTCGACGAGGGCAAGCTGGGCGAAAGCTCGGGCGAGGGCTTCTTCAAGTACTAAAAAATGATTCCTCGGGGACGGAGGAAAACGGATCATTTTCGGCCGCCAACAGTGAGAAGATGGACTCAGAAATAGAAAGGAGTGGCAATGGGCCGGCTCGGGCTTTGAGGACAAGCTGCTGCAAGCCCAAGGCGATTTTTCGCTCAACGCGGGCCAGCACAGTGTGACGTATCTGCCGAGTTCTGACGCGGCAACGACCGGTCGCTACCAGGTACTGCTGTACGACAACAACTTTGGCGCGGCCGAGAGCTATCCCAAGTTCGAATGGGGCCAGCTGGGCGCCGCGGTGGCGACCGACTATAGCAAGGGCACGCATCCGTTTGGGCACATCTTTACAGTGGACGAGACGGTGCGCACCTACGAGCTTGAAGACCAGACCGCGGTGCCGTTCTCGGGCTACGTCAGCAAGGCGCAGCGCGTCGGCAATTCAAACAGTATGCTCGTGGCATCGGGCCAGGCCAAGACCTTCACCGAGTACGATCGGTACGGTCTGGCCATCACCACCTACGAGATGGAAGCCGAAAAGTACATCTACCGCGTGTACAAGTACGAGCTGTAGGGCCGCCCCGCATCACTTCACATCGAACTCCACGCGATCGAGTTCGGGCACGTTGAGGTCGATGAGCTTGCGGGCAACGCGGCGGTCGTGTGCCCCAAGCGCCTCGCTCGTTGTCACATGGGCGACAATCTCGCGCTCGACGATGCCTTCCTCATCGCCTTCGGTGGCCGAGGTCTCGACGGCGACGGTGTAATCCTTAAAGCCTGGCAGCACCGCCGCAAGCTCGCGCGTGGTTTCGGTGACGCCGTAGCCGTCCTGCACGCCGGCCTGCGCCGAGCCAATAGACCCCGCCGTCATAACGATGCAGGGGATGGCAAAGACTACCGTGCCCACAATGATGCGGCGGCGCACCTTGCGCGATAGCTCGTCGACCTCGGCGTTTTCTTCTGCAGTCACAATACCGTCGCCGTTCAGGTCGCGCTTGAGCGGCACGCGCAAAAGAAGCAGTACGGCTTCGGCGGCCAGTGCGATAAAGACCACGTTGATGCCAAACTCATAAAGCGCCGAGAGAAACAGTGATCCGCTTGCGATGGCGATGCCATAGCCCGCCGCGCACAGGGGCGGCATGAGCGCGGTCGCCACGGCCACGCCGGCGATGAGCGTGGCGGGTTCCTGGTCGCGCGAGTTGCCCAGGCCGCCCGCAAAGCCGCCCGCGAGCGCGACGGCAAGGTCCCACACAGTTGGTGTCGAATTGTCGACGATGGCGGCCGTGGTGGTGCCAAGGGGTGAGAGCTTAAAGTACAACGTGGACGTGACCAGGCAAAAGGCCATCTGTAGAGCCAAGCCCGCGACAGCCTCGACGGTAATCTCGCGGTCGAGCGTGGCGATGCCGTATGCCATGGCAAGGACCGAGCCCATGAGCGGGCAGATGAGCATGGCGCCTACAATGGCGATATCCGAGTCGATATCGAGGCCGATGCTCGCGATCAACATGGCAATAATCAGGATGCATAAGTGCGAGCCAGTCAGGCGCGCCCCGTTTACAAAGCGCTTACGAATCACGTGATAGGGCGCGCGTCCCTCGCGAATGTTGAATGCCTGCTTTAGAAAGCGGCTTGCGTTCTTCATGGCCTCGCTGTGGGCGGGGCGGATGCCATGACGCCGATGATGGCGCTCGCGCAGTCGCTTGAGCTGTTGTTTATCGAGTTCCATGTCCACCTCGTATTGCCGCAGGAACGCGGGTGCGTTCGCAGCATGTACTCTACACCGTGACGGGCGGGGCGGTCATCTTGACATGGAACTTAGGCGAGCAGGCAAAGGAAGACACGCCACATGCGAGTACTGCTGAGGGTTTCGGCAGATACAAAAAAGCGCGGGGCCGGATGGTCTCCGACCCCGCGCTCTGTACGGGTACGTTGTTG
>JAIHTM010000321.1 GCA_022713905.1 Collinsella sp. | reverse complement strand
ACAGCGGCCCGGTGCACCGGGCCGATCGATAGAGGACTCAGCTTCACAGCGCAGTTTCTTGGGGCTCGCATATATAGGAAGACTTGATCGGCAATCGATTTTAATGAAGTCGACAGCGCATGTCAGAGCTTTCAACAAATCGCAGGTAAATCCATGTACCAATTTTTGGTACACGGATTTACCTGCGATGTTCATGCTTGGCCAAAAGCCCATCAAGCGATATATTCATTATTTTAATGCGCGCGCCTGAGCTTTTGGCTGAAGTGGCAGTCCGACCGCCGGCAGGCGGCCACGCTATATCCAAAGGCCACGCCTACTCCCCGTGCCCGGCTACGTCGACGATCCAGTGCTGCCCGTCGAGTTCCTGCCGCAGAGCTACATCAGGGACGTCTTATTGGGGGACGACCACATGGAACCCGGGAGATCAAGCTGTACGGCTGATCCATCCGTCAACAACATGTCAAAGCCCCAAAACCCAACAGGATCGCGAACGAGGGGATGAATTGACCGCCCGGGTATTTGCGCCCGGGCGGTCAATTTTATCAAGCATGGGTGCGATTCTGTGAGGCCATTTTTCTGGCATCCGCCGTTTGCTCCGGTCTCAACGCACCCATCGACCGTTCAGTTATCTTTGCGAACGCGACCACGTGCGCATTTGTCGAACAATCAAATGTCCGACAATGTCTGACGGAGCTGTCAGACATTCACGCACGAACAGGTGAGCTTCGCGAGCGATTGTAGGCAACTAGTAGCCCCAGCTGCGTCTTTGGCGTAGGTTCGACGTCTGACATCTTGAATGTCTGACGTCGAACGAAGCTGGTTGATAACAAGCAGGTGGAATAAACATGGAGCTCGACACCTCTCGCGCAATCGGCGCGCGGCAAGGGTCTGGCCCATCTCATATGTTGCCAACGCTAACGGTGAACCTGAGCGCCCGGGCACATTCTTTGTTGGCTGAAACCGGCATAGCAACTAGCGGAAGGCATCATCGAAGGAGTGTGCAGGAAAGCACCCGTCTCCTTAACTGTTAGAAATGCAAGTTAATAATCTATGTGGTCGATATGCCGTTAAACCCGCATATCGATACCGTTCAGCCATTCGCCTCGCCCCCGTCGCACGTATCTTCATCCGGTCTGTTACTTTTAATCTAACAGTTCTTTGAGGAACGTAGGTGCTTCTGAATGTACTGTCGACTTCTTCTCAAACTAATCCTAAGAGACAAGGCCGTATGGATTTGTACGCTCGTTCTCGCTGCAGCCTTTTCCGTCCCCATTGCGTTCAATTCACCCATCTACGGGCCCTTCTTTATGAAGCAGGGCATGCAGGGCTTTGTCGACGCATTCAATACGCGCGCGCCCCAGGCCAGCGGCACAGACCTATCGCCAGAGCAGCAAGATGACGCTGAGCTTGCAAGATACGCGAACGCCGCCCTCGCCGCTCAAACCGACGCCGCCTTTCTCGATTCTGCCGAGAGCTACTACGCGCTCATGGACGAGGGCTTCCAATCCGGGTCCATCGTGGGAGACCGAGAGACCAATGACGCGGCGCTCGCATATTGCCGCGCCCTGAGCAGCTCCGGCATCACGGATATCCCGGCCTCCGCAAACGACCTGCCATTCCTTTCCTTCCTGCCTTACGCCATTGCCGCGGCGCCGTCCTTCCTTCCCTTCATCCCCTTCCTTCTCTCGTCGATACTCCTGCTCGGCGCCACAAGGCCCGGTACCCTGGCGGCAAAGGCGCCCGCACCCAAATTCCGGCGCCTTATCCAAACCGTGTTCTCGATAATCGCCGCGGGGACCGCGATGCTCCTCGCCGGCCTTGCGCCCGGGAGCATCTACGCCTTGGCCCTAAACGGCTTCGGGCAGATCGGGTACCCGATCGCCTTCTTCCATAACGGCGCGCTTGCCACCACGACCGCGGGAAACGTCTTCACGACCCTGCTTCTCGCGCTGCTTGCGGGCGGAACCTTGATATCCGTTTGCTCCGTCGTCCTATCGACCGCAACGAGGCGCGTCCTCGCAGGCCCCCTTGCCTCAGCGCTGCTTGTCGCGGCCCCGGCATTCCCGTTACTGTCCGATTCGGCACTGGGGCATAATGCCGCGCTCAAGCTCCTGCCGCTGGCCGTGTTCTCGCCTATCGAGGCAACGGGTTACGTAGGGTGCTTCCCGACGGAATTCATCGGCTCCGGTTCAGGCAGCGCATCGATGCTTGCCGTGGCCCTGGCATACGTCGCGGTCCTTTTTGCAGTCGGCGCCGTTGCGGCAAGGTCGCCCAAGCAGGCCGGACCCGCTAAAAAGCACCATGGGCTCGAGCTCCTGGACGCGAGCGTGGGATACGGGAGCACGACGATACTTTCA
>JAIHTM010000021.1 GCA_022713905.1 Collinsella sp. | reverse complement strand
CGGCGCAGTGGATTGGATGAGCACGTCGGCCTTGCCGTTCGCCACGCCAGCGGCGGCGGCAGCAGCCGTATTCGCCTTCTGCGCGGCATTCGCCGCATCCGTGGCGGACTGGGCCGCACTGTCAGCCGTGGCCTTCGCCTGCGTCGCCACGCTCGAAGCATTGACTGCTGTGGACTTGGCGGCATTGGCGGACTCATTGGCGGTGTTCGCCAGCGTCTCCGCATTGCCTGCGGTCTTCTTCGCGCTCTCGGCGGCGGCGTTTGCCGCGTTGGCCGCATCCTTGGCCTGACCTGCGGTAGCGGTCGCACTCTCCGCAGCGGCAGTAGCCGCATTGGCGGTATCCTGAGCGGTCTTGGCCGCGCCATTGGCCGTATCAGCCGTGCCCTGCGCGTTTTTCGCTGCGGCGGCGGCGTTCTCGGCGGCCTTCTTCGCGTCGGTGGTTTTAGCGGCATTGTCCGCGATATCCGACTTTGCCTGCTCGATCTGCTTCGCATTGTTCTCCACGTCGGCATAGCCCATGTGGTTCCACGTGGAGCCATCCCACACCAAGGTGTCGATCACGCGGTCGGCCAACGGGACAAGCACGGAAGGAGAATTGTTCGGCGTTCCCTGCCAGTATGTGTAGAAGTCCGCGAGCATGGACGGCGAATTATTCTTCTCGCCCTGCCAGCGCGTCCAATACTTCTGGGTCTTGAGCCACAGGTCTCCGACGATCAGTCCTTTGGAGGAGTCCGGCATGTCAGGCCCACGGAACGTATGGTTCTTGCTGTGGGCTTCGGCATACGCCTGCGCCGCCGACTCCTTCGCCTTGCTGATCTCTCCGTTCGCGGTGGTCAGGTCGCTTTTGGTCTGCGCGATGTCCTTCCGGGCCTGCGACAGGTCGGCCTTGGCCTGCGTGAGCGTCCGGTTCGCCGTGTCGAGATTCGACTTGTTGGCTTGGATGTCCTTCCGCGCCTGATCGAGCTTGGCCGTATTGTCCCGCAACGCCGTCTTGTTGTCAGCCAAATCCTGCTGGATTTGTTTGACCTCTTCCGGCGAGACCGCCGACGCGACCGTCACCGAGGCGATGGCCGACCAGCCGGAACGGTTGCCCGCATGGTCGACCGAACGAAGCGCATAGGAGTGCCGGGAACCGGCGGTCAGACCGGTCACGAGATAATCGCCTTGACCAGACTGGGTGGCGCTGATGACGGTCATGCCGGCCGCATTGATGCCCGCGCCGACCTCGACATGATCGAAGTCCGATTCCATCGACGCGCCAGTGCTTGTCCTGCCATCCCAGTGGACGGTCACCACGCCAAGCTCGGACGACAACACCGGCTTCGACGGCACGGAGCATGGCGTCGTATCCGACTCCACAGTTGCCACCACGACGGACGACCATTCGCCGAGCTTGTCCGAATACGTCGGCACAGCCCTGACGCGCACCTCGATTTGCGTGCCGCAATCCAATCCGCCGAAACCGAGCTGCGTCTTATCGGTCGTGCCGGCGGAATGCCACGGCGCGCCGTCCACGTGCTTGCGCCACTCGACGGCGTAATTGCTGATCTCGATGGACGTGTTGTTCGTGGCTTCGGTCACGGCGGACCACGAAGCCGTGGCCAGACCATGCGCGAAACCATCCGAACCAATGTAGGCGTCGGTCTGCACGATCAATCCGAGAGGGGCCTTCGGTACGCGATGGTCGCGGTCGGACGAGGCGGTCGTGCCGCCCTCGCTGCCGGCCAATGCGGCACCGCCGGTGATGCCCTTGATCTTCTTCGCCTGACGCACGGAAGCGTCATACTTAATATCATTCAGAGCGATGGAGCAGGATAAGCCCTCATTCTGGCGCATGCTCAGGTCGATTTCCTGAACGCGCACCTTCTCTCCATGCGACACGGTGGGTGCGGTGATCCAGTCGCCGGCATGATAGTCGACGAGCGGCAGACTGTCCACGTCGGAAACGATGAGGTCGCGCGTGTACTGGCCACGCACTCGCGCAGCATCAGCCAAAGTGCTCTGCATAAAGGCTTGAGCGGTGTCCTTGTCGGACACGCCGCCCTGCGAGCTGTAGGATTCCCACTTGCCCCACGGTGTCGGCGCGGCCGGATTATCCATGCGGAAAAGCAGATTATTGTCACCCTCGACGAGGATGGTGGACGCGAGATCGCTGATGCTTTCCTCGTAGGGTGCCTCGCTGATATCGCGAGCAAGCTGGAGCACGACGCTTTTGCTCAGGTCACGGCTCAATGCCGTGCTGTCGGCGTTCCACATTTTCAGCGTGCGCCCGCTGGTGCGCCAGTCGCAGCCGCCACCATTGACAAGAGATGACAGGATCGTCTGCAGGTCGGTGCCGAGACTGTAATAAAGCGTGTATTTCCTCGCCCATGCAGCGCCGCCCGCGTCCTTCGCAGTGTCGAAGCCGAGCGACAGGCCGGTGGCCACGCCGCCACGAGCCTTGTTTTCGTCCAACAGCGTCTTGAGGATCACACCCGGATTCGACGAGTAGAAGGGTCTTTTGCCCTTGTTGTCGCCGTCCGCGAGCAGATGGCTGGAATCGTTGTTCTCCGCCTTGCTCAGCAGCCAGCTGATCGACTGGCCGGAATAGGTGACGGTCTTGGTACGGTCGTCCGTCTTGCCGCTACGCCCAGTGATGACATAGCGAGCATTGTCAGGCTCGCGATAGCCGGTGCCGTCCGACACTTCCACGGCCACTTCGAGGCCGTCGGTAAGCTCACGGTCGAACGCCTGGGCGTCACCGGACAGCAGCGAATACTCGATCGAGATGGCACCGTCATCATCGTGGAGCATCGACGCGCTGAAGCTCACCGGCTCCGCCAATACGCCGATACGCGCGCCGAAAGGCCTGTATGCCACCAGACGAGCATGCAAAGACTTGCCCATGATTAACTACTCCCATGATTGCAAAAACCGGCATGTCACCTTGTCGGTGCCGCCGGTCTGTCTGATATCGAGCCGATAGTCGCCGGAATCGATCGCGGGCCACACCTGCAACGGTTCGGTGGTCCAGTCGACGCCATTCGACGCATCCGTACCACCGGACCATGCGTCGGCATTGGCCGCCGTCCACGCCTTGCGATTGGCCACATCGACGAAGAGGTAAGGACGCGAGGCGTCACGCTGGCCGCCCCACATGAGGTTCGTGCCACTCACCGGATCCGCGATGGTAACGCCAGTGGCCGCTCCGAAGCGCAATACCAGCGTGGTGATCGGCGCGTCGGAAAGCCAGCCGTCCGGCAGGATGTCGAAAAGCATGGACGGACTGGCGTTAGGCAATCCCTGCCAGCGAGTCCAATAGCCTTTACCGCTCGGCTTGGAGACCACGCCCGGCAGGAGCCTGCCGCCCGACGCGGCCAACGTCGCCTCCTGCCACTGCACGCCACGCCAAAATACGTCCGGCAGTTGGAATACGGCGGTCATGACGCGCAGGTCGCGGAACGGGCGTTCGTCATCGTCCGGCTCGCAGCTCGTGCACACCGCTCTCGTGACCATGCTGCGCGAACTGCCGTCATCCAAGGTCTCCGTCTTACCTATCGTGAGCTTCGCCGCATGCAGGCAACGGGCACGGAAACGCGAGATCAGCGCATCGGAATCAGCGCCCCACGCCGCGACCTTGATGGTCAGCTCAGGCGCGTCCAGCACCGGAATCGAGGAGCCTACGATGACGCCGCTGCGTCCGCTCACCTGCACCGTGTCAACGATCGGCGACAGCGACGTGTAATGCGTCGTGCCGACGATGACGCGCATCCGCTCGGAGTCGAGCGGCTGGCCGTTGAGCGAATAGCTGATCTTCATCCGGATCCCTCCCGATTACCATTGCGGCATGGCCGCTGTCTGCAATTTCTGCTGCGTGCTTATCGACGTTGGCGCGATGGCCGGATAGTTGAATGTCTGTGTGATGTTCGTCACGCTCCCACCATTGCCGGAAGTGACAGCGTTAACTCCACGCGAGGCGTTGGCGACGCCGACGGAATACGAGGCGTCCTGCGAAGGCAGGATGCCGGTCAATCGTCCGGCAGCCTTCTTCACCTTCGAAGCGCTCTCGTCGATGCCGACGGCCATGCCCTCGCCGATCATCTCACCGACCTGATCGCGGAACACGCGAGACGGTGAATGGATGCCAAGCTTGCGTTTCACCCAATTCAACGCGTTCGTGGCCGCGTTGACGGCGGCAGTCACGAGTCTGCCTGCCGCGCCTGCGATGCCGGTCGCGATGCCGGTGATGATATTCAGGCCGACACTCCCCCAGTTAACAGATGTGAACCCGCGCATGATCTGGCCGACCATGCCTGGAATGGCACAGATAAGCCTCGGAACCGACGAGATGAATCCGTTGGCCAGCGCGCCGAGCAGCTGCACGCCAGCCTGCAGGATCTGCGGGAGACGATTGATGATGCCGCCGACCAGCTGTCCGATAAGGATCGGAACCTTGCCTACCAAGTCGGGCAGGGCGTTGATGAGGCCCTGCGCCAGTCCGAGGATGAGCTTCAGGCCGCTGTCGATGATCTGCGGCAGGTTGTTGAGGATGCCTTGCACGAGGTTAAGGACGGCGTTGATGCCGATGGGGATGAGCTGCGGCAATTGGGCCGACAATCCGTCCAGCAGCGTCGTCAGCACGATGACAGCCGTGGACGCGATCTGAGGCAATGCCTGCACGATGCCCTGCAAGAGGTTCGTGACCATCGTCAATCCGGTTTGCAGGAACGACGGCAGTCTCGACGTGACCCACGATTGGAACTGGGCGAGCAGTTGCGGCAGGCTCGTCGTAATCCATGTGGTCGCGCTGGTCAGCAGCATCGTGCCGAGTTGTCCCAACGCGCCGAGCACGGGCGGCAGGATCTGCATGACCAGTGCCGGCAGTGTGCTGCCCAATGAGGAGAACAGTTGGGGAAGTGCGGCGGTGATGCCGGTGATGATCTGCGCGATGCGCGGACCAACGTTCTGGATGACAGTGCTCACGGAGTCGACCAGTTGGGTGGTCAATCCGTTGATGTCGGCATTGTCCTTGCCGAGTTCCGCCAGCCAGTTCTGCCATGCGGCCTTCATCATGCCGACGGAACCCTCGATGGTTGTCGCGGCCTCCTTGGCGGTGGTGCCGGTGATGCCCATCTGCTGCTGCATGATGTGGATGGCCTGCACCACGTCGGAGAACTTGTCGATGGACAGGTCGCCCATCTCCCCGTTGGCCTGCTTGACCTTGTTCGCGTCCTGGATCAGACGCTCCATCTCGGACTTGGTACCGCCGTACCCGAGCTTCAGATTGTCAAGCATGGCGTAGTTGCCGCGCGCCAAACTCTGGTAGGTCTGTTGGATGGTCTCGATGTCGGTGCCCATCTTGTTGGCGTTGTCCGACATGTCGATCATGGCGGTGTTGCCGAGTTCCGCGGCCTTCGCGGTGTCGCCGCCGAGCGAGCTGATCAGCGAGGCGGAAAAGCTCGTGACCTGCGTCATGTACTCGTTGGCGCTCACTCCGGCCGTCCGGTACGCTTCCGCCGCGTATTTCTGCACAGTGCCCGAAGCGTCCTTGAACAGCGTGTCCACGCCGCCGACGGCCTGCTCGTAGGTCGCGTATGCGTCGAGAGCGCTCTTGCCGACGCCTGCCAAAGCCGCGACGGCGGTGCCTACGCCAGCCAATCCGACCGTGGCGACGCCCTTCAACGCGCCTACGGCCTTGCCCGACATGGAGCTGATCGCATTCCATGCGGTGTCGGCTCCGCTTTTCAACGCTCCGGCCATCCGTGAGGCCACGGAGCTGGCGACGCCGGACAGGCCCGAGAACACTCCGCTCGCCGCCGATCCGACGTTGCGGAAATAACCGCCTATGCTGCCCACGGCATTCTTAAATGGTGCAGGAATCTTCGCGGCGATGCCGTTGATGCGCTGGCCGAGCCCGTAGGACAGGTCGTCGCCGAACTGTCGGGCGATGGCCGCGCCCTGTTTGAAGGGGCTGGCGACCTTGCCTCCCAACGCGGACGCCTTCGAGGCTACCTGGTCGAACGCGCCGCGGGCGATGCCGCCGATCTTGCCGAACACGCCCGCCCCGTCGAGCATGGCCATGTCGGCGTTCGCCCAGCCGGCGCGCACTTTCTCGATCGCACCCAACGCCGGGGCGGCCATCGCCCTGCCGAGGTTTCTGAACGCCGCTCCGAGCGAACCGGCTGTCTTCTCGCTGCTGGCGGCGAGATTGTCCTGCGCGTCCTTGAGCGCCTTCTGCGCGTCCTTCAACCGGTTCTCGGCCTGCGTCGCCCGGTCGGTCATGGTGGACAGTCTCAGCCGCGCCTGTTCGAGCCTGATGGTCGCGGCCTCGGCCTGCGTGCTGCCCTCACCATGCTTGGCGACGGCATTGGCGACGCTCTCCTCGGCGGCACGCACCTGATTCGCCGCCGCCTCCTGCTGGAGCATGGCCTGACGGTATGCGGCCGTGGATTTCGCCACGTCACGCTCATAGGATTTCAACACGTCCGCGCTGAAATCGTTCGCCGACTGTCTGAACCCGTTTTTGAACGCGCGTCCAAACAGTCCACCGCTTTTGCCGCCGTCCATGCTTGAATCGAAGGTCTTCGACGCGGCCTTGCCGCTCGCGCCTACCTCCTTGTTGACCGCGCTGCGGAAACCCCTCATCGAGGGGAAAACGCTGATGTGCGCGGAACCGAGTTCGCTGCCGAACGCCATGCGGCACCTCCACTATTCAGTTTTGTCCAAATCAGTCCTCGTAGAGCGTCTGGAATACCAGGCTCATGCCCTTGGTCTGTTCGCGCAGCCGCTCACGCTCGGCCTTCTCCCTGTCCGCCCGCAATCGTTTCGCAAGCGAATCGAAAGGCTTCGGGTACTCGTCGCTGCCAAGCGTGTAGACGACCGGTATCTCACCCCACCGGGCCGGATAATCCAAGCCGTTGAGTTCCGCGCCCGTGTAAGTAGACGGATCGCCGATAATCTGCTCGAGGAGCGCTATCGCGTCGCCATAGCGGAGCCTGCCGCCAAGATCGGCCTGCAGACTCCACCCATGCGCCGTGAAATCGGCTCGGATCACGCTCCCGTGTTCGGCGAGCTGGCGAGCGAACCATTGGATTTTCCCAGTGAAGCGCCCTGCGCGCGCACCACCGCGTCGCCATAGTCGGACAGGAGGTTGAACACGACCTGCACCGGTTCGCCGTTCAGCGCTTTCGCCTGTTTGTCTCCGGCGAAGGCGCTCAGAATGCGTTTGAGCTGTTCGACGCTTTCCGTGTCATCGGACGTGTTCGACAGTCTGGTGAAATCGTCGATGCTCATCGACAATGGAAGCTTGTACGTGCATCCGCTGGGCACGAGCGCCCAATACACATCGCCCTTGATGATGTGGCGCACCTTGTAGTTCTGCGCGAGGGAGGCGAACGCCTCCTCGTCGTTTTTTTCCGTCCACTGGTCGAAATCCTCGACGGTCGGCTTGAAGTCGGTGGAAGTGGAAGTCATTGTCTTGTCCTATCTGCTTTTCGCCTGCCTTCCGTGGAAAAAGAAGATTCCCGGATCGCGCAGACAGGCGAGATAGGCGGTCCGGGAAGATTTTCGTCCGCCGGTCAGGCGGCGCGTGCGGTGACGGTGACCGTCAGATCGGGTGAGGTCACGCCGCCATAGGTGGCGTTGATCCTCGCGCTCCCGGCATTGACGGCGGTGAGCATGCAGCCATCGACGGTCGCCACGCCGGCATCCTTGGATGTGAACATGGCCTGTCCGGTCACGTCCACGATGGTCTCGTCCACATGTGTGGCGACGGCCTTGAGCGCGAGCTTCGCACCTTGGACGACCGACGGCCTCGTATTGCCGTCAGCCGAAGTCACGGCCACCGCCGTCACGCTTTTGGGTCGTACCAGCTTTCAATCCAGCGCGTGTTCGGATGCTCAGGATCCACATACAGCGGGTCCTTCATCCATTCGACGGTGAGCTCGCGGCCTGTGACCGAGCCACGCTCCTGCTGGTCCGGTTCGTTGCCGGTGACCTGCATGACGCCGGCACGACGGTGAACACGCCCGGTGTCGAACGTCTCCTCCTCGTACACCATCCATTTCGCATCCTGGATGATGTCGGCCACGTGGTAGACGCCATTGGAATCCGGCTCGCCGATGGTGATCTTGCGGGTCAGCGCATTGTTCTCCGCCGGGCTGAAAGTCTGCGTGAGGCTGGTCGCCAACGGCAGCTTCTTGTACCCATCCTGCAAAAACTCCAGCGGGTCGTCGCCGTCGCGCGAATCCTGATTGCCGCCGTCGGACTTGACGAGTCCGATGCATGCGGTCGACCGATTGTATGCGGCCGGAAGTTCCGTCGTCGCCTTGCTGGATGCGATCATTTCCGGCGTGATTCTGTTTTCGGTGGAGTACGGGACGATCATGATGGCTGCGGTGACGAGCGCTTCCACCTGTCCCAGATCCATGCCCTGACTGTCTTTGGCCATGGCGTTTCCTTTCTATGGTTGTCTGATTCCGGCCGTCGAATATTCGACGGTCATGTAGTAGCGGCACCATGCCGCGTCCTCGCCGACCGGGTACGGGCCGTTGCATCCGTCAGACACGACGGCGCAGATGCGGCTGCCTTCGGCGAATCCGATGAGGATGCCGGGCTCGCCGGTCAGCACGCCGTACACGCGGGCCGCCAGATCGCGGCATGGTTTCGTGTCGTTGCGCGTCCATCCGAGCACGTTGACGCCTATCGACCTGTCGAACGTCACACGGTCGGCGGATTGCGTGCCGCCGTCATCACGCACGACCACGAGCGGATAGGAGCCGTCGTAACCGTCCGGGATACGGTTCCCGACCTGCAGGCCTGCGACGTCCGTGATGTTGGAGCGCAGCCAGCCGGTGAGGAACAGTTCGAGGTCGGGTGGGATGACGCTTGCCATCAGACCCTCGCCTTCTTCAGAGCCTTGGCCAGATTGCCGGTCTGCGCCTCCACGAGCAGGGTCTTCGGGTCGTGGCCGACGACCATGACGGTCGTTCGGTGCTCCCTTTTGACCTCCTCTATGCCAAGTCCGTCGCGGTATGCGCCGGTATCGACCGGAGCGGACGCCTTCGCGTAGGCGAGTGCCCTGTTCGCGGCCAGCGTGGTGAGCGCCTTGACCCCGGCGCTATTGAGAATCTCGTCGAAGAACTTCGGGTTGAAATCGACCGATATCCTGCTTTTCGCCATTTGTTCAGCCCTTTCTTTCCGTCAGACGGCATTCCAAGGTCGGACGCCAGCCAGTGAATGCGTTCGCGTCCTTCGAGGGGAATCCGTCGACTTCCCACAAGCGTCCGTCGTCGGGGTCTGTGCGAATCCGGTCGCCGATTCTGATGTCGGCTGTCGAATCCGGGATGGTGAGGTACGCCGTGGATGCGGTCTGCGTGTCGAGCGTGTCCGGCGTGCGCATGCTGGAGCTGGATGAGAGCGCGCCCATGATGGCGAGCTCGTCCGGCGGCGCGCTCCAGTCCGGCTCGGTCTGCGCCGGATTGTACGGGTTGGTCTTGCGTCTGGCACGTAGTCGCATGAAGCGCGTGGCACCAGCCATGGCGAAAACGCCGCCACCGGCATCCAGATCGTCAAGCAGGCTCATGGCAAGCCTCCCAGCTTGTATGGTTTGAGCTTGTCCTTTTCGGCCTGCATGAGCGACACCGCATCGTATGACGCGCTGCTGCCGTTGGTGGACTGCGAGGTGACGAGCCCGAGCGGGCTCATGCCCGCTCGCTTCGCGGCGCTGATGAGCACCTGCTGCACGTCCGGCGCCTCATTGTATCCAGCGTGAATCTCGTAGCGGATGGCCGCGACGCCAACGGGAAAGCCACCCGAAAGCGACTCCACAAGACCAGTCTCCGGGTCATAGGCGTAAGCCAGCTTGTTGCCGTCCCTGTCGGTCAATGATTCGATGCTCGTCACATGACGGGCCGGCAGCCGAATCACCGTGCCGCCACGCGAGTTGATGACGCCGGACAATGCCACGTTCGGCATGACATGCCAGCCACACTCGCGGCGGATGGCCGCCTGCGCGGCCTTAAGCCGGAACCGCGCGTCATCCTCGAAGGCCGAGGGGTCGGCAATCATGTCGGGAATCACATTCGCATCATTCATGCCGACCTCCCTCTCAGTGCGTCTTCAACGCGCCTGATGCCACAAGACCAGCCACAAGAGCATTGACACGCTGCGCCAGATCGTTGTACGCGGTCACGAGCGCGTCATACTCCGCCTTCGTCGGAGCGGTGGAGGCCGCAACCGCGACGGAGGCGTTCGCATTGCCGGAGATCGCGACATTCGCCAGCTTCACGCCACCAAGAGCGTTCTCAGCGGCGGCGGGAAGCACATACGGCGTGGAAGTGGAACCGCCGGTGACGTTCACCGGATTGTCGCTGCCGTCCACGAAGAGCACGTCCCCGATGTACGTCGAAGCGTCCACCTTGGCCTTGGATGCGTCGGCCAGCCGATACTGCTTCACGGTTCGCCTCACTTTCCGGCCTTGCCGAGGGACACCTTGACGAAAGCCTTGGGGTACTTGACCTGCAGGGCGAGGCGTTCCTTGACTCGGAACGTGATCTTGTCGTTGGTGAAGTCGTTCTCGTGGCTGTTGGTGGATTCGACGGTCAGACCGCCCTTGCGGTAGATGGTGCCGCCTGCCTTGAACGCGCCGACGAGCACGGTTCCCTTGGGCATCGCCTCGGTGACCACGGTGCGCAGACCCCACAGCGGCGGGTTCTGCATGATGCCGCCGTTGCCGTACTGTCCGGCGAAGAAGCCACCGCCGAAATACTGGCCGTTCGCATCCTTGGACAGGCGGATCGCCTGATAGTCCGCCGGATTGATGACCACGGCGTCGGCGGAGAAGCCGGTCGCGGTGGCGATATCCGTGGTGGCCGCGAATATGCGGTCGGGGTCTGAATCGTTGGCCTGCGCCTTGGTCTGGATTTCGCGGTTCAGGATGCCCATGAGATTCGGGTCGGTGCCGCTGCCGGACAGGAGCTGAATCTCCTCCTGCAGCTTCAGGTTGTACTGGGCGTGCTGGTTGATCTCGGACACGACGAACGGCAGGTCTTCGGCCATGTCGTCGGTGATCTTCCACCATGCGGCGATCTCATGCAGGCTGTCGGACACCCAAGTCGGGTCCGGAAGGTGGATCTGCGGCTTCTGCCCGCCCTCGGCGACGGTGGTGGCGTTGCCTTCGAACGCGCCGTAGACCGGGTATTTGACGGTGGTGCCGCTCATGGTGCCGGAGGCGAACAGGTCGGCGATGACGAGCGGACGCTCATACGGCCATACGCCGTTCTGGTCGGTCTGGGTGAGATACGGCGCGTAGGCTCCGGACGCTCCGCCTGTGGCCTGAGTGTCGGAAGCGGCCTTGAATTCCGGAGTGGAGAACAGGCCGCCCTTGGTGGCGAGTACGCTCAACCCCTTTTCCTGCAGGGACTTGACGTAGAAGTCGCCGAGGGTCTTCGCCTCGACGCCCTTGTGCTCGGTCTTGGACGCTCCGGCAAGCTGGTCGAGACCTTCGCCGGCCTCCTTGAACAGGTCGATGCGCTCCTGCAGCTTCTTCGCCTCGGCGTAATGCTGCTTCAGCTCCTCCTGCTCCTTTTCGGTGATGTTATCCATTCCCTTGGCGAGGATGGACTGTGCCGCCTTCTTCTCGGCGGCGAGCTTGTCCATGAGATTCATGGCACTCCTTTCGGTTAATGTTCCAGCGAGAAGAAGTCGCTGATGGTTTGGTATTCCTTGGCCCACTGCGGGTCAAAGCTTTTCTGGTCTTTCCTCTTCGGGTCATCCGTGGAATCGTCCGGCTGGTCGCTGGAATCATCCGTGGAGTCATCGGCTGAATCGTCGGGCTTGCCTGTGGGATCGGAGTCATCGGTGTCGTCGTCCGGCTTCTTGTCGGCGGAATCGATGCCATCCAAGACCTCGTGCAGACTGTCCAACGCGGCACGAAGCTTGCTCTCGTTGGAAGCGCTGATCGCGCGTCCGCTCTTCACTTCAAGCACCTCTGCGCCCTGATTCGCGGCCACCTGCACAAGGGAAATCTCGAACAGCTTCGCCTGGCGAATCTCACGGTATCCGTCCCACGCGCTCTTGCCGTCCTGCACGAAAGCCGTCTCCTCGGCGATGAAGCCGATGCTCATCTGATGGATAAGCCCACGCTGCAGAAGCTCATACGCGCGCTTTCCTTCCGGCAGGTCAAGGTCGAGACGGGCCGTGACGAGCAGGCCATGCTCGTCCTCCACCGCGCTCAACGTCTCGCCGATGATGTCGGTGGGCTTGTCGTCCTTGTGCTGCCAGTGGATCGGGATGCCCGCGCCGGTGCCGCCGTAGTCGTTCTCCAATGTTCCGGCGAAAGCGCCCTTGACGATCACGTCATCGTACAAATCCTTGTCCCACGTCGAGGCGTAGCCGCTGAACACGCCCTCTCCCTGACTGTCATCAAGGGATTTCAGTTCGAAGCCCCTGAAATCAAGCCTCATGATGTTTCCTCCTTGGTAAGCGCGTCCCACTCGGCGTGGAATTGCGCGTCATACCGGTAAAGCCGTTTGAATTCGGCGAGCATCGCCTTTGCGTCCTCGCCGTTGACCGGATTGTTCTCCTGCGCGTTCTGCGTCTTGCCGCCGTCCTGCGGACTGGGCTGGCCGCCCTCGCTGACGTTCAACGGTGTTATGAGCTGGTCGCCACCCGGCACGCGCGGCATGTCCAGAATCTGACGCGCCTGATTCGTGGTCATGAAAGGACGTCCGGTAGCCGTGGAAAGCGCCTGATACTGTTCGGACGTGGTTCCACGTAGTTTCGCGTCAACGTTGGCCTTGATGTAGCAGTCAGGCTCGCCCACGGCCTCGGGAAGGCTCAGATTCAGCGCCTCTTCCAATGCCACGATGTATGGCATCAGCTCAACATTCCATAGCTTCTCCTTGTAGGCGCTGATATTGGAATTCGTGCCAGTACGGAAGCCAATGTTCTCCGGCGAGATTTGGAAGGCGTTGCATACGGCGATGTTGATGCGGTCGCGCGCCTCCAAATCGTTCACGTCCACCGGCTTGAACACATTGTCCAACGGGCGCATCTCCATGCCGTCCTTCAGGACAGGCCAGCCACCCTCACGCCCGCCATTCTGGATGAAATTATGCAATCCATTGGTGAAATCGTCGTAATCCTCCTGCGACAGCCACGGCATCTCCTTCGGACGGTAGACGTAGCCTCCGGCCTGCATGCCGTTCTTGGCGATATTGCGCCGATAGGCCGCCATGGCCTTCGCCTCGGCCAATAATGGCCGGAGCACGTTGGTCACACTGTCACCGAATTTGAGGCCGGAGATGAAGCCGACATCCAAATGCACGCGCGGATCCGGCAAATCGAAATGCATGGCCTGCCGGCTGTCCATCGTCAGCAGGTTCACGCCGGTAATCTCACCGAAAGCGTTACCCGACAGTTGATAGCAGTCCGACGGTATGCGACGGAGCGTGAAACGTCCACCATTCACGCCCAGGAGCATGAGCCAACGGTCATCAAGCAGCATGTCACGAAGCAGCATGCTAAGGAACCGGTAGCGGGTCATTCCAGGAAGAGGAGAAGGACGCTTCATCAAATCGGCAAGCGCGCCGTCGGAGACTTCCTCGGCATCGCCGTCCGCATTCTTCCGATACACTTTGAACGGCAATGACGCGATATTCCTGGTAATGAAGTCGATTACGACGCGCACCGCATACTCACGACAGTACGCGCCGGACGCGTACCCGTAAAAGTCCATGTCGGACGGCCAACTGTCGCCGTTGGCGAGTGGAATGCTGGTCGCCGGCGTCGGATGCCCGTCGGCTTCGGCCATCTTCATGCCGATGACAGCGGCGTTATTGTGGAGGAGCCGGTCAAGGAATCCCATCAATACTCCCCTCTTTGCGAAGAATCTAGAATCTGACCCTCACGCCTTGCGAGGGCTCGTATTTCGGTTTAAGCACTTCGGCCTGCATGGTCTCCAACGCGTATAGCGCCTGCGATTCGGCAACCAAGCCGGAAATCTGCAATGCTGATTTCGTCCTGTCCCACACTTCGACTTCGCCAAGACGCCGGGATACGGCCACGGAAACCTGCTGTTCGATGGCGGGCTGTGGAAGGTGCCGCAGCTTGCCCTCACGCACGCGATCGTGGAAACGGCCGCAGCACGCGCCCAGACGGAAGCCTTCGATGAGATGCACCGTCCACCCTTTTTCGGTGAGCGGGTCGATGAAATCCACTGCCGGACAACCCTTCGACTGCACCGCAATCTCACAAATGCCCGGCCAGCTCTCACGAAGCAAATCCAAAAAGTGCGGCACCCACAGCATGCCGTCACGACGGGCGATCAGCTCCACGTGCGGCAACCCGTCCGCACGCATTCCGGCAGCGGCCACATACGTGGTCTTACGGTCCGCGCTCGTGTCCACGGACAGTACGACACGATTACCGTCAGGAATCGTGGAACGCGAGTCGATGCCACTGGCCCACATTTTCGGACTGATGAAAGGAATGATGTCGGCAGTGACCCACTGGCACAGGACCTCGGTACGGAACGCCGCCTCGGTCATGCCATCAATGTCGGACCGAACCGACATGACAGTCATCGGCCCATAGCCGAGCGACGGATTCGCCTGCCGGATAGCGTCGGCATCATCCACCGGACACTTGTCCGGAGCGCTCCATTCGAAATATCCAAAGCTGCCGTCCTGCTCGCCGGACAGGAACGCGTCGGCCGGATTGCCACCGTCGGCGCTCAGACGAGTCCACTCGTCAACAAGCTTGCGGCCCTTGTCCACCTGCTTGCGCAACGCCACAGACCGATAGTCGCCAGCATTGGAAATGCCCCATAATTGGCTCGACCAGACCGCCTTCGTGGTCTGACTGACGGCATTCCATCCATCGTCATTATGCTGCTCACGCAACTCATCGAACACGACACGTGCAGCGCTCTTCGCGCGAATATTCTTATCCGCGCGGACGATATACCGGGCTTTCGAGCGGGTGATGATCGCCTCCTCGCCGTTCGTGTTCACGAATTTCTGCGTCATCGCGGCGAGATCCGGAATCACCAGATCAGCTTCCTCATCAGTCGCCGGAGCAGGATTACACCACTCCTTGACCTGATTGTAAGGACCCTTCGCATTGTCCAATGTCTGCGCTGCGCCGACCACCAGGAATTTGACGGGCGGCACCCTGTCGGGATGCTTGTTCGAGTCCACGAAAAGCCACCATGCGGCCAAAACGCCCATAAGCGTCGTCTTGCCATTCTGCCGGGCCACAAGCACAATCACCTTGCGAAAACGATACGAACCATCCTCAAGCAACTCCAAGGCATGCACCAATAACCACTGCTGCCACGGATACAAATGCACGTGCAGCATGATCTCCGCGAACGCGATCACCGCGAAACCATTCGAGGTCTCCTTGGTCAACGGGCGTAACGGCGGCGTGAAGATGCGCGGCAAAGTCACGCCATGACGCTCATCGTCGATGGCACCGAAAACCGTAAGATTCTCAGCCGCCATCGCAACCTCCTCAGCCGAACCGCTTCATGAAATCATCCATCGTGATAACCTTGTCGCTCTTCGCTTCCTCAGCCCTGACTTCGGGCTTCTGCCTGGCCGGACGCCCGACCTTCGCTGGAGCGTCCAAAGTCAATCCGAGAGACTGGCAGTATTTCAGGAAAGTCGGCAGAGTCACATTGTCGATCTTCCCGTTCTCGTCAACGAATCCGGTGACACTCAGGAAGTCAATCCGACAAGCCAGTACGCGGGCGGCCGCGACCACTGCGGAATTCACGGCCTTCAGCCCATCGGCGTTCTTCAATGAGCGCTCCAAAGCATCCGCCACATTATGGCTCGGGAATTTCACCGACATACTTCACCTCGAATCTGCAATCGCGCGCGCGACCCCCGTTCAATTTCGGCCATCGGGGAGAGGAAGACCAACCACGCGGGCAGTGGGTCGGTTCGGGGTGGTTTTCAGGATTCCACCGCCCCTACCCCGTCGGGGTTGGTTTCGAATGCTGTTTTGAATGCTTTGATTGCGTTTGTGAATCGTGTGATGAGTTCGTCTGTGCTTGGTGGCATCAGCTTGGCGATGGCACGCTCGGAGTCAATGACCTCGTAGCGGTATGTTCTGTTGACGTACACTGGAATGTTGACCGTGAAGCTGCCGATTTGGAATGTCTTGTCGTTAATTTCTGCGGTGAGCGTTAGGTTGACTGGCTGTTGCATTGCTGCCTCCTTGCTCATGCTGTCTGAATCCATTGTCTTGAGAGTGTTCCGATTGGTGTTGGTGGGTCTTGGTTGCTTCTGAGTCGGTTGCAGCTGGTGTGGCTTGGCTTGAAGCCTGCTGGGTCGAATTGGAGTTCGGGATGCTTCGAGACTGGGTAGAGGTGGTCGAGGTTGAATGAGTCATCGCTCGTGTTCTTCGTCGCCTCGTAGTCTATCGGCATTCCGCAGAGCCAGCAGACTGCATGCTGTGCTTTGCATTGGTTGAAGAATGTGGCTTTGTCTTTTTCGAATTGGCGTGTGGTCTTGCGTGTCCGTCCGACCATGAATCGTCTACCTTTCGGCATGTTGCGTTCATTCGACTTGCAAAACTATAGATATTATGTTACTATAGTTATATCGGCCAATGAAAGGAGGTGAACATGAAATGGACGGACGTCGTAACCGCGATCAGCGCAGTGGTCAGCAACGTGCTGTCGCTCGTGGCGATAGTCATCTCGCTGCGCAGGCCGCCACAGCATAAGCGGTGACGCAAGAGGGTTCCGAATATCCCAAGTATCCGGAACCCTCCGGTCCATCCTATTTCATGGAGCATCATGAAGACAACAAGAATGTTCGCGATCGCCGGCGTCGTATGCGCGCTGGTGTCGCTGTCGCTCGGGTTCGCGGGCAAGGCGGTCCCGGCCGGCCTGTTCGGGCTTGCCGCGGGACTGTGGTGCATCGCCACGGCGGTGATGGGAGGCCGGGAATGACGACTGAATACCTCGGCGTCAAGCAGGTCGCCGAACGCCTCGGCATCACCAGCGGCGGCCTGCTCAACCTCAAACTCCCCGAACCCGACGCGACCATAGGCCGCACTCGCGGCTGGCTCCCGGAGACGATAGACAAGTGGAACGCGCAGCGTCCCGGACGCGGCGTCGGCGGTGGAAGGCCAAGGAAGGAGCATCATGAAAATTAAAGGCGCTATGCCGACGACGGAGGGAATCGTTGTGCCGGAGAGTCTCGCCGACCGCATCGACGTTCGGTGCACCGCGAAGTTACGGGATTACGAAACTAAGGCGATCAACCTTGCCCTGACGGTCATGGCGCAGCAATTCGCCTACGAGAAACCCGTCATTCGCAATCGGGCGCTTCTGGCATTCATTCCCGGTTTCACCCTGTCGATGTCGCTCGACGGCGATGAATTGGGCATGACGAAATCAATGCTTGTGTTCCCGCTGCGTCAATGGCGTGAGATCGCCGATAATGATCCGGACATCCCCTGCTTTGCGGTCATGGAGGAGATGTGTCATTGCTTTTACGGCATCGCGGACGAAACCGAGGTCAAGAAGAAGGTCGTGGGTATCGTCAGACGGTTCATCAAACAGTCGGTGACGTTTGAACAGGTGTTTCCTGGATGGGATTGCGAGACATCTTCACTTAGGTCTTCCACTGGCGATCATCGGCCCCGTAATTGATGGACAGCAGACGGAGCCAATGTCGCATCCACCTTCCACTCGCTTGGAAAGTAAAGGAGCATCCGTAGTGATTCCGGGGCTGAGTTCTTCGGCCATGTCGATGAGCATGTTCGCGAACCGGTCACGGATCCATTGCTCGTCGATATCGATGTTGATGGGCTGTGCCATGCGACGCTCCTTGTCGGACTGTGATGTGTTCGGTGGCTTGGGCGAGATTCGAATTCGCGGCAACCCGAGCTTTGCGCTCTGTTGTGATTGCGCCCTAGCAGTCGCTGCTATGGCCGGTTAGGCCTCTACCGTACGCAAGCCGTGGCATACGCGGTTGGCTTCGATCCAACGACCTGCGGTTTTGGGGTTATAGGCCAAAATGTGTGTCCGTTTTGGCTTGTGTTCCTTTGTGGCAGTGGGCGTTTCTCCTGTTCGAGTTGTATGGGCGGGGAACTCGAGGT
>JAIHTM010000320.1 GCA_022713905.1 Collinsella sp. | reverse complement strand
GCCGACGAGGCCAACTCCTTCACCGGCAAGATCGCCCGCGCCCAGGTGCAGTGATTCTTCCTTGGCTCCCCTCGGGTGAGGTGCGAACGGACGGCGAGCCGGCAATCGCAGCCTTCATGCTGTCCGTGTTTGCAGGACGCTGGCGCGTAAGCGCCTGAGGGGGAGTCCCCCAGTGCATACCAAAAGGCCGCCGCTCCGATTCATTCGGAACGGCGGCCTTTCGCATGGTCCCACCATATAGTCAAACCTCCACCACGTAGTAAAATCCCCACGACGTAGCAAACTACCCACCACGTGGTGACGCAAAACGGCTTTATTCCGCGGAATACAAAATTACGCTGACATCGTGGTAGAAGATTCATCGCGTGGTGGGCAGTTCATCGCGTGGTGGGATAGACAGTTGATATACGCCGGCTATCAAATCAATGATGTCTTGCTGTGTTCCCCGTATGCCGAGCTGCTTTATCGGAAGCGTTTCATGGGATATTTTCCCAAGAAAATCAGCGAGATCATGGTAGGCCTCGTCGTTGAGAGACACGCGATCCTCTGGAGCAAGTAGTTGAGCCAAACGGAATACATCATATCTATGCTTCTTGAGATCTTTTCCGTCTACGTGCTCGCCATGTTGTTCTCGGGCGTTGAGATCCAACCATGCTTTCGCCTTGAAAGGAATGAGATATTTCTCGTTAAGCACGCTGATGCCTTGTATTGATTCGCGGCCTTGCTGCAGTAGCCGATAGTAGCTGTCGTTCAGCATAATGGCTGACAGGCTGGAAACGTCGTTTGCAATATGCAATGGCGTCAGGAACGAGTTCGGCACAATAGGGAAGTCAGGGTGACGTGAAAATAGCTCGATCATAGTGGGATACCCGTACGTACTGGGGTGCATGAAACGGTACAGGTGAGGCTGTGCGGAGTTCTTCGTGATAGAGGTGTATCCGCCATCGCGAATGAAAGACCACAATCGTTGTGCAAACTCGCGAAGATGTCCCTCGGCAATCAGCACCATGTCAATATCTTTGGTGGCTCGGAAGTCCAGGTCGTTGTCGGTCATGATGATGTCACAAGCGGTGCCGCCGATGATTACGTAAGAATCTTCGTAGCCGGCAAAGGCCGTTCTGATGAGCTGCAGGCCTTGTGTCATATTGTCGCTCCTGAGAAAGTATTGCGGATGGATTCTTGTATGGCGTCTTCCAAACGTTCGTCGGCAATCTCGCCAAGAGTCAGGGCCGTGGAAATGGGGTCGGCAAGGTAGTCTTCCTGCGTATATTGAGCAAGTAGGCGGGGATCGTACCTCCACAGCTCCAGAATATATGCATTATCTGGCACCTTTTCCAAAGCGGGGTCGATAATGCATAGTTCCTTGTTGTGCTGCTTGAGCCAATGACGTTCAACGGCATAGATTCGCAGTTTTGGGGTGGCCAGTTGCGTCCTGCGCGAAAGAGCAAATTCGCCGGCCGGAATCAGCTCGTCGGCAATCATCTGGCGATTGCGATTCGTGACGGTATATTTGCTGAATATTGGTGACTTCAGGAGATGCCAAGATGATTTCAGTAAATCAAGTCGGCTGGTCTGCCTTGAAGTCAGTAGTTCGACGCTATTGCTGCGGCCTTGCTTGGTGCGGTGCACGAATGCCAGCTGTTCTAACAGCGTCACGGCAACGCTGACCTGAGCTTCGGTAAACTGAAGCGCTCGGGCAATATCTGATTGGACTTTGCTCTCGTTGGAGTAGAGCAAATACAGCCAGACCAGCTGTGTTGCGGGGGAGAAGGGTCGCACCTCGATATCCTGTGCGTTCTCCAGCGGCCGCGAGGAGATGCGCTGGGTGAACACCATGCCCAGTGAAGGGATATACAGTTGGGTACCGGGCACGATGAAAGGAACGTGATTCTGAATCAGGGCTTTTCGCTGGTATGCAGAAAGCCGGGGAAACTGAAAGACAATGGGCAGATCCGTCCGCTGCTCAAGCCTGCTGGCGTCGGCGGTGACGCGTGTGATGCTGAATGGGTGAGCCTCTCCGCTCGCGATTAGCATGCTCGTGTTGTCGATGGTGAGTTTGCTGAATGTCCGTCCGTTGGTCAGAAATAGCGGCAGTGAGGCAGTGCCATCCCAAGAAGTGATTTGGCAGGGCAGACCAAGTGTCTCGCGAATGTAATGCTCGGCATCCATGTCGACCTCAATCCTTAACGAAAATCTGTAAGATTCACATCTCTTGTTAATGAACTGCGCCCCGATTGTTGGACGCTGTTTATTAGGATACAGGCTCAGACCACGGTGGACGTTCTCCGGAATTCCTCCGGGGTGTGTCCACCGAGTCGTATCTGGCGTCGTTTGGTGTTCCAGTGGATGATGTAGTCGTCGAGCTCGGCCTTGAACCGCTCGTACGAGTCGAATTCGCGGTCGCGGTAGAACTCGTCCTTGAGATGGCCGAACACCTGTTCGGTGGCGGCGTTGTCCAGGCAGTTGCCCTTGCGGCTCATCGACTGTCGTATGCCCAGTTCCCCGAGCCGTTCGCGCCACCACGGGTGCCGGTACTGCCATCCCATGTCCGAGTGCAATACGGGGCTTGCGCCGGCGGGCAGCTTGGGCGCGAGCATGGCGAGCAGACGCTTCTGCTGTTCCATGTCGGGATGCCGGCTGACGTCCCAGGCCATGATCTCCTTGCTGGCCATGTCATAGACCGGCGCGAGATAGGCCTTGGCGCCTGCGACCTTGAACTCGGTGACGTCGGTGCCGAGCTTGGCGAACGGCCTGTCGGCCCGGAAGTCGCGCTTGAGCAGGTTCGGCACCCGTTCGCCGTCCTCGCCCCTGTACGAGCTGTACTTCCTCCAGGGGTTCGCCGCCCGTATCCGGCACTTGAGCCCCATGCGGCGCATGACCCTGAGCACGGTCTTGGCCGACACCCTCCGCCCGAACTCGTGGACCAGGCACATGTGGATCTGCCGGTGCCCGCACCCGTTGGCGGTCCTGCCCCAGACCGCCGCGATCAGCGGTTCGAGGTCGGCTCGCGTCACATGCTCCGGATGAGACAGGTGACGGTAGTACGTGGACCGAGCCAACCCGCTGGCCCTCAGCAAGTGGTCGAGCCGGTGTCCCCGCCCTGCGAGCGATCGCACGATGGCGCTTCGCTCGCGCCTCGCGACTTCCGCGCCCGCAGGGCGCGCACTTTTTCCAGGTACGCGACCTTCGCCCTGAGGTAGGCGACCTCCTCGGCGAGCTCCTGCTCGCGCGTCGGCTTGGGCTTCGGACCGGATCTCGCGCCCCTCGGCCTGCCCTTGGGCCTCGGGCGCAGGGCCTCGGGCCCGCCGGTACGGTATTCGCGGCACCAGCGCTCCAGGGGCGCGACGCTCGCGATTGCGTATTTGGCCATGACCTCCGTCTTGGTCATGTCGTTGTCGACGTGGTCGCGGGCGGCCGCGACCTTCGTCCCCCAGTCGTAGCTGCGTTTGCCCTTCGCGCCCATGACCGCGTCCTCTCCGTTGGACCTGTATTTCATGATCCATTTTTCCGCGGTCTGCACGGGCATCGCAAGCCGGCGGGCAAGGAAATGCTTGCCCGCGCCGGCCTTGATGAGCCCCAGCGCCTCGTGCCGGAACCCGTCGTCGTAACGTTTCCTCCGATCCTCACGCATACGAAAGAACCGCACCTCCGATCATCGAATCTGAATTTCCTCAGTCCAACAATCGGGGTGCGGTTCAA
>JAIHTM010000020.1 GCA_022713905.1 Collinsella sp. | reverse complement strand
ATGACTCATATATTTGGAGTATTCCGATCATGGTGATTGTGCATTGGCTTATTTCGGCGGTTTACTCGAAGTTATTCTTGCTCGTGTGAAGAATAGCCTCATTAAGCCCAATATGGCAGATACCTGACATATCGCTTACCGGCATCGGGATCTGCTATTTTCAATAGATTACTACTGATGCAGGTTTTAATAAGTTTGGATACTTGGGAGGCTCCACTCGCCGGCAAATCAAATCTTTTGCGAAGGCTGGCGTTAGTCATCGGCAAATAGCTGCCATTTTCTCGTTGTGCGAATGAGGAAGATCATTAAGCAATCTGGCGACATCTACAAGAGAACTTCCTGGATTAGTAAATTCGATACGGCCATCGAAAATACAGATCATAGATCCGGTACCGGTAATAGAAAAAACTTGGTGAATAAGCATATTTGCCATCAATTCACGAAGTGCCATATGTGAGAACATCCTCAGGGTGACACGTCGTACACCTTGAATGACTTCCTGCTCAGGCAACAGTGCTTCGACATATTCCAACGCTTGATCCAACTTGGCATACCCTGAGAAAAAAGTTTTGCTGCGAGATGGGGAGATTGGTGATGGACCATCGTAACGAATAACGCGCAATGCTTTACGCGCCACGGTTGGGAAATCATTGAAATCGCGAGCGAATAGGAGAGCATCAAGATTGGTGATGGCGTAGTTCCCCGCATCTTGGGCGATGATAAGCTGTTCGCTGGCAAGTAAATGGAGCGTCTGTTGAGTTGATGCCGTCTGGGGTATGTCGAATTCTTGGCGGTACCAATCCACGTCCAGCTTGGTTTTGCTTTTAGATGCAAAAGAGAATCAAAAGAGAAGCAAATGGCAGGCAAAAGAGAATTCGTGTATGCCGCCATGTTCTAAGCAACTCAGAGGGCAAGTCCACAGTCGGTGCAAATAAACAAGGATGCACGATGTTGTTCCGCGTTGCCGCCCGTGTTGTGACGGATTGGTGAAAAAGCGCGTATTGGGTGAGCTGCTCAGCAATGAGCAACGCTGTCTGTTGCCAATCTGAGCACGAGGCCCAAGATGCGTTCAATTGGTGTCGTTACCAGTCGTGTAAGGCGTCGGATCAGAGTGGCTGAAAGGGTGTTTCTTAATGAGAGACACCACTTTTGCTAGGTATGGGGGGTATCGTTTACTATCCTTTTCGTAAGTTTTAGTCGCTCCGCAGATGCGAGTTGCAGAGGGCGCGAGATTCAGCGTGGTGTTTGTCGCTGGTCACGTTCCCGTTGCGATTCTGCCGGTGAAGTCGATGAGGATGAGAGAAAAGAAAGCCTAGGTAAATTCCATGGCTAGGTGTAGATTTCTAGAGCGGGTTGGTAGCGGGTGCGGCCAGCAGCTACTACCAAAAATTGCCAGAGAAGGTGCGGTTATGGGCAGTTCTGAGCTTACTAACGCCGATAAGGGCCGTTATATCAGTTTTGTGGGGGTTGTGGCGTGAGTGGGGTGTCGGCTGTTCAGCATGTGTTCGTTGTGGGGTCGAAGGGGATTCCGGGCAGTTACGGCGGTTATGAGACGTTCGTTGATCGTCTGACTGAGTACCACGAGGGTGAGCCGGGGTTGAGATACCACGTAGCGTGCAAGTCGCTGTCGGAGTCGGGTGAGTTCTCGTACCATAACGCGCGTTGTTTCCGGGTACGGGTGCCGCAGATCGGACCGGCGCAGGCAATCTGGTATGACGTGGCGGCGTTGGCGGATTGTGTGGCGTATATTCGCCGCAACCGTATCCCGCATCCAATCGTGTACGTGCTGGCGTGCCGCATCGGCCCGTTCACGGCGCATTTCGCGCGCGCGGTCCACCGTCTGGGCGGCAAACTGTACGTGAACCCGGACGGGCACGAGTGGATGCGCGCGAAGTGGAGCGCGCCGGTGCGCAGGTACTGGAAGGTGTCCGAGCGGATGATGACGAAGCACGCTGACCTGATGGTGTGCGATTCGGTAAACATGGAGAAGTACATCCGCGAGGAGTACGCGAGGTACCGTCCGCAGACAACGTTCATCGCCTACGGAGCGGAGGACCGGCGGAGCCGTCTGGCGGACGACGACCCGAAGCTCCTGGACTGGTTCAGGTCGAAGGGTTTGGAGCCGAAGTCGTACTACCTGGTGGTTGGCCGGTTCGTGCCGGAGAACAACTACGAGACCATGATCCGCGAGTTCATGGTGAGCAACTCGAAGAGGGACTTCGCGCTGGTGACGAACGTGAGCGACAAGTTCCTCGAGGAGTTGAAGGAGAAGACGCACTTCGACCGGGACCCGCGCATCAAGTTCGTGGGCACCGTGTACGACAAGGAGCTTCTGATGAAGATCCGCGAGGAAGCGTACGCGTACTTCCATGGCCACGAGGTGGGAGGCACGAACCCGAGCCTGCTGGAGGCGTTGGCGTCCACGGATCTGAACCTGCTGTTGGGTGTGGGCTTCAACCGCGAGGTCGCGCAGGACGCCGCGTTGTACTGGTCTAAGGAGCCCGGCGACCTGGCCGCCCTGATTGACCATGCCGACGCCATGAGCCCGGACGAGATCCACGCTTTGGGAGCCAGGGCCAAACAACGCATCGCCGACGCGTACAGCTGGCAGCACATCGCCGACCAATACAAAAACCTCTTCCTCGGCAGAGAGCAGAAGGAAGGGTGAAACGATGAAAATCCTCGCCATTCACAACTTCCATCGTTCAGGTTCCGCAAGTGGCGATGATCAAGTATTCAAGAGTGAAACCAGTATGCTCGAGGAACATGGTCATGAAGTAATCCGTTATACGGTGTCGAATGATGAGTTCGACAAGGCGGACGCAGCGGGTAAGTTGGCCGCCACGTTCGGAATGCTGTGGTCGTTTAAGAACTACCGAGCGGTGGTCTCTTTGATTCGCGAGCACCATCCTGACCTAGTGCATGTGCATACATTTTTCCCGCTGTTGTCCCCGTCAATTCTGTATGCAGCAAAACGTATGGGTGTGCCGGTAGTGGCTACATTGCATGACACACGTTTTGTATGCCCTGTGGCAACCTCGCTGCGCGATGGGAAGATTTGCAATGAATGTGGTGACGGCCATTATCTGCGTATGACTCGTCATGCATGTTTCAAAGGATCTCGTCTTCAGAGTCTTCTCGTGGCAGGCATCTTCAAATACCATCGCGCTCGTCGAAGCTTCTATAAGCAAATCGATAGATATATTTGTCTCAATGATAATCAGATTGACTTGTTGAAGGGTATCGGATTCGATTCATCGAAGGTAGTTAAAAAATATAATTTTGTTCCTGATGCTCAGGCGAATATGGCCGCTGAACGTGTATCAGGGTTACCTGAGCGGTATGCAGTTTTTTATGGTCGCATTGGTGCTGAGAAAGGCATTCGTGTACTTCAACGCATATGGAATGAGATTGACGACATTCCGCTGGTGGTGATGGGCGGAGGCCCGTTGGAGGACGATTTCAAGGCTTGGGCGGATAAGAAGCCGAATGTCTATTTCCTTGGATATACGCCGCATGAGCAGTGCATGGCTATTGCGAAAGCCGGAGAGTTCGTGGTGTTTCCCTCGATTTGGTACGAGGGCTGCTCGATGGTCGAAATTGAATCTGAAAGTCTCGGACTGCCGCTTATCGCGACCGACCTTGGCTTTTCCGCGGAAGCAGTCAACGATGGAGTCAACGGTGTCAAAGTTCCGTTGGGTGATATGCATGGTTGGATTACAGCCATTCGCGGCCTATGGAAAGAGCCAGAGTTATGCAAAAAGATGGGTATGAATTCCCGTCGGGATTATGAGGACAAATACACACCTGAAAACAACTATCAGCAACTAATCAATATCTATCAATCCACTTTAGAAAGAGGATAATTTGATGAGCTTCAGCCCAGATATTACAAATTTTGACAAACTCATCGTCCTCGTGAACACAGGCATCAAATTTATACGTGGATTATGGATGCGCTTATTTCTTCGCGAAGCACATGGCTTATTGCTGATAGGACGGAATGTTACTGTATCTCATGCGCATAATGTGCGCTGTGGGAAGAACGTAAAGTTCGAAGATTACGCAGAAATACAGGGACTGTGTTCTGATGGTTTAAATTTTGGCGATAACGTTACCATCGGCCGTGCCACCATGATTCGTCCATCGAGCTATTACGGCGGCGATTGTGGACAGGGAATAGCCATCGGCGATAATTCGTCAATTGGCCCTCATGGTTATATAGGATGTTCTGGCCCTATTCGCATCGGTAATAATGTGATGATAGGACCCAAATGTAGTCTATTTGCAGAAAACCATGTATTCAGCAATTCAGATGAAAGCATTAAAAGTCAAGGGGTTCAGCAGCGTGGAATCACAATCGGTAATGACTGCTGGATAGGTAGCAACGTTATTATTTTAGATGGCGTATCGATTGGCAGTCATGTAGTAATCGGCGCAGGTACGTTAATTACAAAGGATGTTCCTGACTACAGCATTGTCTTAGATAGAAGAAACAGAATTTTACGGCAAAGAATAAAAAAAATCGAAGATTGAAAATAATGCCTTTGAAGCACTAAGTTATTAGCGCATATTCTATGTGCTCTATGAATAGAATTATATAAGGAAATCCCGGAAAAAATCCATAAGGACAATACGATCGAAGGTTATATAACCTATCCGTATGAGGGAGACTAATGTCTTTAGTTACAATAATTCTTCCTGCGTATAATGCTGAAAAGACGATTGCAAGAGCGATACAATCAGCGCGTTGCCAGGAGTATTCAGATTTAGAGATAATTGTAATCGATGATGGTTCCTCTGATTCGACTTTGAACATTTGCAATGCCTTAGCTGATAAAGACAATAGGCTCAAGATCTGGCATATAAACAATAGTGGCCCAAGCGCAGCACGCAACTACGGGCTATCACAAGCCAAAGGTGAATTCATTTGCTTCATGGACGCAGATGATGAGATGAGCCCTACAATGATTTCACAGTTGGTATCCAATATGCAGGACGACACAGATCTAGTGGCATGCGGATACAAGGTCCGATCCAATAACGGAGATTACGCTTTCGAGCAAAAGCTTGACGACAAATCATATCCCAATAATCGCTTATATGAATTTATCGAAAACCTCCAAGAAGCAAAAGCGTTCAATCCTTTATGGAATAAAATATTCCGTCGCAGTATTATCAACGATAATAATATAAAAATGGATACAACCGTTGATATGGGAGAAGATTATCTATTCGTCGTAGATTACTGCGAAAAGAGTGAAAAAGATTTTAAAGCACTATCTTCATCTTTATATATCTACGAATTATCTAATAATGGTTTACAAGTCTCTGCAAATAAGAATAATAATCTTAAACGTAGATTGTCTCAACTGGATAAATTGGAGAATTTATTCAAACGAAGAAATTATCCAATGAATGCAATATATAAAGAGAAATTACGCATTATATATACCTCATTATTGGAATCCAATGATTTACATAATGACTTGATTGAAGTATTAAAAAATGGTTATTTAGATGATTTAATTCATTCAAATATAAATCTCGGTAAAAAGTATACCGTTTTTTTGGAAATTCTTAAAAGCAGACATATAGGTGTCGCATATTTCTCTATGAACATCTTTAGGGCAGTGAAAAAAATACAAGGAAAATGTTTTAACTGGGGATGATATGAAATTAAGTAAGAATCTTCAGATATTATTTATAGCGCTTGCTATTATCCCCTTCTTCCAAAGCACAATTGGGTACAAATATCCAATACTTGGACTTGGTGTTCAATACTCGAGGTATTTTTTCTTTGGAATAATAATTATTCTGATTCTAATTAATACCCATGCTTTTAGTTTTATAACTAGAAATACGAAAATATATCTAACCATTTCGCTTATATTTATATTTTTCATTTCTGCTGTTGTGAATAACACGAATATCGTGTCAGTTTTTCAGTTGTCTTTATATCTATTGTATCCGTTCTTGCTGTTCTCTGTATGGGCAGATAGCTCGACAGGTACTTTAAACATATGTAAAGGCATAACCTATGGTCTAAATACACTTGTCCTTATAAATCTTTCCATCATGTTATTTTTTCCACAAGGTTTATATCAAACAATAAGTTCGAATACAATATCATATTATTATTTGTTTGGCGCAAAGAATCAGATGGTTGCGCCAATTATGACTTGTTTGTTCTTTAATATGGAAACAGCATATAGAAGTTATAATAAAATTATAACGAAAACATCGTTATTTATGTGCTTTATATGTGCGTTTGAATTAATAATAGGCGGTAGTGGAACTGGCCTTATTGTTTTAGCAGCATTTATTATTCTGTGTTTGCTTGAATTAAAACATCAGAAAATAAGTTCCAACTTATCCCTAATCGTGTTACTTGCATCCTTCTTGGCCATTGTTATTTTCAGAATTCAGAATATCTTCAGTTTTCTTATTGTCGATATTTTGCATAAATCTTTGACGCTTTCTGATAGAACATATATTTGGGACGCTGCAATTGAAAGCATCTTGTCACACCCAATACTTGGAACTGGAATCACAGATTCGCTATCAGGTAATGTGCATTTGAAACTTAGCTATTTGGTGAAAGATATTTTCGCTCATGATCTTTACCTTGATTATTTGCTTATGGGTGGAATTCCGGCATTATGTATATTCGTTTGCATTCTGATTTCTGTTAAAAAATCTTACGATAGCTTTTTGAATAAAAAGAATACCTTAATTTGGTGGGGAATAGTAGTATATTTATTTGCTTCCATTGTTGAAATATATACGACTAACTTCTGTTTATTCCTCATGTTTGCATATATCAACATATGTGATTATTCAACTAGGCATAGGTATATAGGTCAAAATTAATAGGATAATCATGACTAGTTTGAAAAAAAACCTTGTTTATAATATGGCCTATCAGATATTGGTCATATTACTTCCGCTTATTACGGCTCCTTACGTTTCTAGGGTTCTCGGAGCTGCTGGCCTAGGTACGTATTCGTATGTATATTCCATTTCATATTATTTTGGTCTTGTAGGCATGCTTGGTATCACCAACCACGGTAGCCGAAGCATCGCATTGTACCGAACGGACAAGGTTCAGACTGCGCAAACATTTTGGAATATCTACGCAATTCAGTTTATCAGTACAGGAATTGCCGTTTTTTCATATACCATCTTTGCTTTTGTCTTATTTAATGGCAATAAGATAGTTGCCAATATTAATGTTCTTTTTGTTATTTCGTATTTACTTGATATTAATTGGCTATTCTTTGGTCTTGAACAGTTCAAAATAACAGTCATCAGGAACACGATTATCAAAGTTGCGACCGCATGCTCAATTTTTATCTTCGTAAAAGATCGCAATGACTTATGGTTGTACACGCTGATTATGGCTCTGGGAGCTTCTCTAAGTCAAATCTATCTTTGGATGAATGTCCATAAGTTCGTTTCATTCTGCAAACCAGAATGGTCTGAAGTGAAAAAGAACGTCAAGCCAGTAATAATATTATTCATACCTGCAATTGCCTATAGCATCTACAAAGTGTTAGACAAAATCATGCTTGGCGCCATGTCCGACATGACTCAAGTTGGTCTATTCGACAATGCTGAACGAATCGTAAATATCCCCGTCAGCCTCATTACCGCTTTTGGCACGGTTATGCTGCCGAGGATTTCCAATCTCATCGCCGCCGGGGACTCTAATCAAATAAAGAAATACAACGCCATCTCGTTCCGCTACTTCACTATGCTTGTCTGCGGTGCGGCTTTTGGTCTTGCAGGAATCAGTAATATTCTTGCTCCCGTTTATTTTGGAGACGAATTCAAAGGAAGCTCACCTATTATATTTGGCTTAAGCTTTAGCCTCATTTTTATGATCTGGGCTAACATCATACGAACCCAATATTTGATTCCAAACAAAAAAGATATGCCATATGTCATCTCAACATTGTTTGGCGCGGCTATTAATATTTCAGTAAACTTGCTCTTAATTCCTCATTTGCAGGCGGTAGGCACGATGATTGGCACCATTCTAGCCGAGCTATCTGTATTTTGCGTTCAATACTTATTCACCAGGAAAGACTTTCCAACTCTTCAATACCTGAAATCAGGAATCATATTCTTTCCAATAGGGGCATTAATGGGTATCATTGTCTGGATTGTCGGTCAGATTCTTGGCCCAACGATTATCACTCTGATTATTCAAATTATTCTTGGTGCATTCATCTACGGGATTGGGTCTCTGATTTATCTAATTGCAATCAAAGACGACATATTCATCTCTATGTTCAAAAAGACTTTTCATATTAACGCAAATTCACGCCT
Organism: Collinsella sp.; assembly: GCA_022713905.1. GTDB lineage: Bacteria > Actinomycetota > Coriobacteriia > Coriobacteriales > Coriobacteriaceae > Collinsella. Next base: position 9,943 of record JAIHTM010000020.1, on the reverse strand, counting down.
ACCGAAGCATCGATCTGTTTGATTTAAGTATCAACGAAAAGGAGAAATAATGTCTCGTAATGATAAAACCGCTACTATTACATTCCATAATTCTTACAACTGTGGATCCATGTTGCAAGCATTAGCTCTTCAAAAAGTTTTAATTGACAAATATGGTGTCGATAATGAAATTCTTGATTTTTCAAATCAAGGACAAAAAGAAATGTACAGCACCTTTTGGAAAGTTACTGGCTTTAAATCATTTATCAAGAATGCACTTTGGGCTACCGTTTATAAGCGAATCAAGCAGCAGGCTGCCGCATATGAAGCGTTTGAACATAAATATTTCCGTCTGTCACAGGATACCTACACTTCCAATAAAGAATTAACCGCCACGAATTCCAAGTATCAGAAATTCATCACTGGCAGTGATCAGGTATGGAACATTCGATGCATGGATGCTGATGATGCATATTATTTGAACTTTGTTTCTGATTTCAACAGACGATACGCATATGCCGTGAGCTTCGGCGCTAACAATCCATTTGCGGACAGCTCTCTTAAGGATCACTACCTTAATCTTGTCAATAAGTTTAATAAGATTTCGGTTCGCGAGCAGAACGCAAAGAAATGGGTTTCCACAGCCACCGGCAGAGAGGTCTCGCTTTGTGTGGACCCCACCATGTTACTTTCTCAAGGAGAATGGGAAAAAACAGTACAGCTCGGTAGTGCCCCAATCATCCAAGGCGACTACATCTTCTATTACTGCTTCAGCATCTCACAGGAGATAGCATCCTTCCTCCACCAAGTATCCAAGAAAACCGGTATGCCGGTATACTTCTTTGAACCCAAAGAATGGGCTCTTCGCTGCTGCTGGAAGAACAAGATTCGTCTGGTAAAGAAATATGGCCCGGAAGCCTTCTTGAATTACATGAAATACGCAAAGATGGTCTTCACCACTTCCTTCCATGGAACAGCTTTCTCAACGATTTTCCATAAGAACTTTTGGTACATCGATTCCGGGCATAATGATTTGTCCAAGGACGATCGTGCTGTATCGTTCCTCACTCAGCTTAAGCTCACAGATCGTTACAAAACAATTTCTTCACTTCTGCAGACAGACCTGTCACTAATTCCCGATTACACCCAACCAGATCAAGCGCTTGCAAAGCTCCGCGAAGAAGCTTTTGAATATATTGAAGGCATAGTAAATGACTGATAAATCCGATAAGCAGGCGTACTTGCTCATGGCACACAGCAATCTTGAGCAGCTTAACTTCCTAATTAGATCTTTAGATTCAGAATTCAGTGATATCTTTCTTCACCTCGACGCTAAATCTAAAATTAATCCGGATGAGATTGTTAGACCTGTTTCTTCCCAACTTTATTTCTGTGATCGAATCAATGTATATTGGGCGGAATACAGTCAAGTGCAATGTGAGTTAAATCTATTGCGCCTCGCTACTCGGATTGGTAAGTATAATTACTATCATCTGATATCTGGTATGGATTTCCCTTTGAAGAACCAGAAGGAAATCCATACCATGTTAAGAAATCGAAACGATATATTCATTCATTTCACTACACATAAAAATGTTGAACTAACTATACCTTTTGTACGGTACTACCATTTATTTCAAAAACAACTTTGTGTAGCAAACAGAGATCATACTTTTTCTATCTACAAAGTATTTGAAAAAATATCGATTTTAATCCAGCGAATAATACATCTGAACCGTATTTCGACTGATATTGTAATCAAAAAAGGAGCGAATTGGTTCAGTATCCCTGATGATTTCGCAAGATACGTCCTTGACCATCAGGATTGCATAAAGAAGCTATTTAATAATACTCGCAGCCCTGATGAATTCTTTATACAGACTCTTGCATTCAACAATCCCGATTACAAGAAACGTATATACAGGTTCAAAGAAGACGATTCATCTGAATCATGCCTCCGCCATATCGATTGGATGAGGGGCAGCCCTTACACTTTCACCATAAAGGATTATGATGAACTCGTTAACTGCGGGATGATTTTTGCTAGAAAATTCGATTTGAACAAAGACAGACAAATCATCCTTAAACTCATGAGTCATCTTTCTGGCTAAAAGCAGTCAACAAGCTTGAGGCACATGTAATAGATGATCGCAATGTGGCCTGTTTTTGCTTTATGCACGTCCAACGCCAGTTCAAACCGGACCAGGAACTTGAAGCTTGCAGGTGACTGGAAGCCGAAAGGTGTCTTGTCGGCTTGCGTCATAACGGCATCGCCGAATAGGCCCATCCAACGGGGCGTTTCCACGGGGTACCCACCCCCTTGTAGGATAAGAGAGCATGGCTGATGAAGTGTTTACTCCTCATAACATCATTGTGACCGGTGGCTGTGGTTTCATCGGTTCGAATTTCGTTCATTACGTGGTGGAGAACCATCCGGACGTGCATGTGACCGTGCTGGACAAGCTCACGTACGCGGGCAATCCGGAGAACATCGCGGGCCTGCCTGAGGATCGTGTGGAGCTCGTGGTGGGCGACATTTGCGATGCGGATCTGCTCGACAAAATCGTGCCGGGGCATGACGCGATCGTGCATTACGCGGCCGAGTCCCACAACGACAATTCCATCGCGGATCCGGAGCCGTTCCTGAGGACGAACGTGGAGGGCACGTTCCGTCTGCTCGAGGCGGTCAGGAAGTATGGGATCCGCTACCACCACGTGAGCACGGACGAGGTATACGGCGACCTCGCCCTGGACGATCCGGCCAGGTTCACGGAGCATACGCCGTATCATCCGAGCTCGCCGTATTCGTCGACGAAGGCCGCGAGCGATATGCTGGTGCGCGCGTGGACGCGCACGTACGGGATTCGCGCGACGATCTCGAACTGTTCGAACAATTATGGTCCCTTCCAGCATGTGGAGAAGTTCATCCCGCGCCAGATCACGAACATCCTGGACGGACAGCGTCCGAAACTGTACGGCAAAGGCGAGAACGTGCGCGACTGGATCCATACCGAGGACCATTCCAGCGGCGTGTGGACGATCCTGACGAAGGGCCGTGTCGGCGAGACGTATCTGATCGGCGCGGACGGCGAGAAGAACAACATCACCGTGCTGCGCATGATCCTGAGGATGATGGGGCAAGACGAGGACGCGTTCGATTGGGTGAAGGACCGTCCGGGCCACGACCGCCGTTACGCGATCGACTCGACCAAGCTGCGCACCGAGCTCGGCTGGACGCCGAAGCACACGGACTTCGAGTCGGGCCTCGCGCAGACGATCGAGTGGTACACGCAGAACCGTGCGTGGTGGGAGCCCGCCAAGGCCGCGACCGAGGCCCGGTACAAGCGTCAGGGCCAGTGAGCAGGGAACAGGCATAAAAAATGACCGCGCCTCGAAGGCGCGGTCCCTATTGCACTGCTAATGGTGCCTGATGGAAATGGTTTTGTCAATATGAGCGTTTCGTCTGATGCGTTTCACAGGTTGGGCCGGTCCCGGTTCCAGGCGTATGCCGATTTCGCGAGGAACAGTGGTATTTTCCCTGCGACCACCGAGGTCGATGGAATCGCTATGGAACTATACCGTTGGAACGCCGAGGCGTCGGCCGTGCTGATGCGTTATATTCCTTGGATCGAGGTGCTCGTGCGCAATGCCATTGACGAGCAATTGCGTCTCTGGCTCTCACGGCAGACCCCGCAACCGTATGACGATTGGATCGACGTGGCTGACACGCATCCCATGGACCGTATCAGAGCCCTGATTAATACCGCGGAGAAGGATTACCTTTCCGAGGCAAGACGCACCGCGCTGTCGAAGAAGCGTTTTTGGAGATCGGATCAGTCCCATCCGAGGCACGGTGATGAGATTGACAGGGATGACGTCTTCGCGCAGTTGACTTTCGGAACCTGGGACGGCATGTTGTCTCGTGCCGCAAACGATCCGGAGCTCGCAAGGATCCTGATGGGAGCTTTTCCGAATATCGAGAATGCGTGGGAGTCGGAGACGCGTCGCATGCCGAACAGCAGCCTTCCTGGGAATGAATCCGATTCGCGCGAGGATCGATTGCGGAGAGAACTCATAAGCCGCTTGAAGGGCATACGGGTGGTTCGTAACAGAATAGGGCATGACGAGAATCTCCTTAGGGTGAATTTCCCGAAGATTCGTCATGATATGTATTTCGTCTTGAATTCGCTCGGAGCGGATTACCCGAGATGGGCTTTCCCGGATAAGGCCGAGCTGTTAAAACGATTGAATCCGGTGCAAGTGCTGGAGCAACTGGAGAGGAAAGGAAAGTAGGATATGGATTTCGAGAAGGAACTGAGGGCCGAGGAGACGAACATCCCGGGCCTGATCGTGTTCGACCTGCCGGTGCATGGCGACAACCGCGGCTGGTTCAAGGAGAACTGGCAGCGGGCGAAGCAGACTGCGCTGGGTCTGCCTGACTTCGGGCCGGTGCAGAACAACATCAGCTATAACGCGAAGAAGGGCGTGACGCGTGGCATCCACGCGGAGCCGTGGGACAAGTACATTTCGATCGCGGCCGGCAGCGTGTTCGGCGCGTGGGTGGATTTGCGTCCCGGCGACTCGTTCGGCCAGGTGTATACGACCGTATTGGACCCGTCGAAGGCGATCTACGTGCCCCGTGGCGTGGGCAACAGCTTCCAGGCGTTGGAGGACGGCACCGTGTACACGTATCTCGTGAACGCGCACTGGTCGTTGGAGCAGAAGAAGACGTACACGTTCGTGAACCTCGCCGACCCGGACCTGAATATCCAGTGGCCGATTCCGTTGGACGAGGCCGAAAGGTCCGAGGCTGATCTGCATCATCCGATGCTGAAGGACGCGAAGCCGATGGCGCCGCGCCGCACGATGGTGACGGGCTGCAACGGACAGTTGGGCCGTGCGATTCGCGACTACGTGGACGCGCATGGTTTGGAGGGTTTCGAGTTCAACGACATCGACACGTTCGATTTCTCCGACCCGGCCCAGTACGACCAATTCGACTGGAGCCTGTACGGCACGATCATCAACGCGGGCGCGTACACCGCGGTCGACAAGGCCGAGACCCCGGATGGCCGTGCCCTCGCCTGGAAGGCGAACGCGCAGGGGCCCGCCTTTTTGGCCCGTGTGGCGCGCGAGCACAACATCATGCTCGTGCACGTGAGCTCGGATTACGTGTTCGACGGGTCGCGCGAACTGCATGACGAGGCGGAGGCGTTCGCCCCGTTGGGCGTGTACGGGCAGTCGAAGGCAGCGGGCGACATCGCGGTCGCGAACGCGCCGCGCCATTACATCCTGCGTTCGAGCTGGGTGATCGGCGAGGGCCGTAACTTCGTCAAGACCATGATGGGTCTGTCCGACAGGGTCGCTAGGGGCGAGCTGGAGCGGGTGACGGTGGTGGACGACCAGTACGGCCGCCTCACGTTCACCAAGGACATGGCCGAGGCGATCTTCCACCTGCTCGACAATGGTGCTGCGTACGGCACGTACGACCTGACCGGTTCGGGCGTGGTGAGGAGCTGGGCGGACATCGCGCGCACGGTATTCGACCTGTCGAACGGCAACGGCGGGAAGGTCAAGCCGATCTCGACCGCGGAGTATTTCGCGAACGCGAAGGCGCCGGTGAGCCCACGTCCGACGCATTCCGCGCTGGATCTGGGTAAGATCGAGGCTACGGGCCTGGAGGTGCCGGACTGGGAGGAGTCCCTGAAGGCATACGTCACCAAGGAACTCAAGAAGTAGCAGATTTGTCTCGGGCGGTTTCCTCAGCGAAACCGCCCGAGACTTGTGTAATTAGGTTTTTATAAACCGCAGAGAAGGGAATCTTTCATAATGAAGGGCATTATTCTTGCTGGTGGCTCGGGTACGAGGCTGTACCCGTTGACCACGGTCACGTCGAAGCAGCTGTTGCCGGTGTACGACAAGCCGATGATCTACTATCCGCTCAGCGTGCTGATGATGGCCGGCATCCGCGACATCCTGATCATCAGCACGCCGAAGGATCTGCCGAACTTCGAACGGCTCCTAGGCGACGGATCGCATTACGGCGTGCGCTTCTCGTACAAGGTTCAGCCGTCCCCGGACGGGCTCGCGCAGGCGTTCCTCCTGGGCGAGGAGTTTATTGCAGGCGAGCCTTGCGCGCTGGTGCTGGGCGACAACATCTTCTACGGCAACGGACTGGGCACGACCTTGCGCAAGGCCGTGGCGAAGGCCGAGTCCGGTGAAGGTGCGAGCGTGTTCGGCTATTACGTGGACGATCCGGAGCGTTATGGCGTGGTCGAGTTCGACGAGGACAAGAAGGCCGTGTCCATCGAGGAGAAGCCGGCGCATCCGAAGTCGCATTACGCGGTGACCGGCCTGTACTTCTACGACGAGCACGTGGTCGAGTACGCCAAGCAGGTGAAGCCGAGTCCGCGTGGCGAGCTGGAGATCACGGATCTGAACCGCATGTACCTGGACGCGGGCATGCTGAACGTGCGTACGCTGGGCCGAGGCTACGCGTGGCTGGACACGGGCACGATGGATTCTTTGTTCGAGGCGGGGGAGTTCGTGCGCACCGTGCAGCGTGCGCAGGGTCTGCCGATCGCGATCGTGGAGGAGATCGCCTACGAGAACGGCTGGATTACGCGCGACCAGCTCATGGAGTCCGCGGAACGCTATGGCAAGAGTCCGTACGGGCAGCATCTCAAGGGCATCGCCGACGGCGATATCATGCTCGTGCCGAATCAGAAGAACTGACTTGACGCAGTGTTAAAAACATTGCATCATTTGTCATCTGAACGAGAGATCCATGCAACTCATTCGTCGGTTGCACGGATCTCTCGTTAACGGAGTTTCATCACTCACATCGGACGTGGACGTGCATCGGTCAGCAGAGATTTGGTTATTTAACCTTTCGAGTGAGATTCTAAGTGGACGAAATCGGTAGTGCTTGGATTGTTGTGCACTTATTATGGCCGTCCGTGGCATAATAACTAGTTTCCACGAGACAGTTGTTGAGTCGGATTGCGTCGTAGCGACACGTGGATCATTCGTTCGCAGTCACGGATCGGATGCGCCCCATGATCCTCTTCTGCGGGTCTTGAACTGCAATAGGTCATGCCTTGTGCAGATGGTCAGTTGTCGTCCCGAGTTTTTCTTGGATTTCTTCTCTCCCTCACTACAATTAATAGAACATATTATCCGTTTGAATTGAAGGCATATGAATACCTATGGCACGAAGCAACATTGGATTCCGGCTGCAGTACTTGGGCGATTTAGAGATTCTCAATCAAAGGCAAAGAAGCGTGTTCGGGAGAATGAAATTATCATTCGGAGACGCGGTCAAATTGGACTTTCAGTGAATAAAGCTGGGGCGATTTGTTTCAAGAAAGGGCTGTATGACATTAATCCTCAGACAGCCAAGATGTATGGTTTGGAACCTCAATCAACAACAGATCAATGGGATTATGAACAAGGTCTTACCGAGATAATCGACGCCCTTGTGAAGGGAGCTGATTTGATTGATTTGGATTATTTTGTTCATGTTCTTGTTCCTTATGCCTCTGGATTATTCATGAGGGGACTTGACTATGGTGAACGGCAAGAAAATATCGACGTAATACGTTATCTGCGGGATAAAAATACGATTTTGACAGATAATACGGTTTTTTCTCGAATCATACACTTGCAAAGGATCTTGGCCATCGTTCTTGGTGCCGAATGGACCTTATATGAGGCAAGCCCAAGAGGGCAGTTCATTCAAAGTGATATGGGATTTTGTCCAGCGTCGGATCATGGCAAAAGATGTTGGATTGTACCACTTGATCCAAAATTAGTTATTTTAATTAAGCCAAAAAAGAAGCATTGTATAGCTAATTATCGAGAAATTAATGATATGCAAGGGAACCGAAGTGCATCTTGGGTTGTTTGCTTTAGACGTGGAAAGCTTAATGACGAACAGATGCTTCAAGTGAATGAGAACATACTCGAGCATAGTTTTCGTATCTGCATTGGCGATGGACTTAGGTCTTTTAAAGATTATTCTTATGAGCCTTTATCTGAGGAAAAGAATAATTATTTAATTTCAATAGGTGCTGAACTTGAAAATAGTCTAGAGGTTTCAGAACGAGTCGAGCATGAGTTTGAGTGGTACACTGTTTCACGTATCGCCGCAGAAAGATTATCCCCTGACAAGGCAAAAGAGATTCAGTGGAATCGTCCTTATAGGGGTTCTTATCCTGGACGCTGGAGACCTTTCATGCCTTTCCTTCCAGAAAATCTGAAACTTTTACCTTCGGGACTTTGCATTAAAGATAATCGGCTTATTCTATCTTTGCGTGAAACTGTTCCATTTTCCTCATTGAAGTGTTCAAATACTTTTGAGAGTAATATGGCTCAAATCCAAGAATTGGTAAATCGGTAAAAAATACTTTCTTTCAGAAAAGAATGCAACTTGATAGCTATTGAAATTAGGTGAATATTTGCTCGTTTTGGAGCCATCGTTATTGCCGAAGAAGACCTTGACGATTGGCCGCCGTTATTGAGCATCAAGGCCACTGGTTGTTAGGCTCCTTTCACTAAGCGAGACACGTGTAGTGAAAGGGGGATGTCAACATGGTAAGGAAAATCAAGGCCAAGGCGAGATGTGCTTCGCTTGAACAACCAGGGCCTGTCTGGCTGGGCGATAGCTAGATTGTATTTAGTCAAGTCGGTGTTTTGTGACTAAATACGAAACGCCGACTTGACTAAATACCACGTATAACTTTGCTCACGATCGACGAATGGCTCGTGAACAAGCCCGACGAGCGATTCGGACGGGTTCTTGCCCGGAGCTCATGGAATTGCGTTGCGGCAACGCCAGCACCGCGTTCGCGACCCAGTTGGCGGGCACAGTCGTCTCGGCGGCGACACGGGCAGCCCATACTCGAATCCTGGTCCTAGGGGCCAGTGGTCTTGGAGTGGTCTGCCTACTGGCATTCTATTGGTAATAGCGGTGGATTTGAAAGAGAATAATCAGTGGCTTTGAAAACTGCAAATACTCACTTTACTGAGTGTGAAAAGAAAACTAAACATAGTATACACCGAAGATATGTAACTACAGATTTGTAATTGCTGTATTTGTCGCTTTGAGAATACTCATTATTTTTCTCTTTTCGGCATATGCGTAAAGCTTATCGAAGAAAGCGCCTTTATGCTTATCGATTGTTAGTGCGAAAATCACATGTCTTGCCATATCAAGCAGTAGACAGCAAAGGAAAATACCAGCAATGCAGGCCATTCCGTTGAGAATTGGATGCGATAAGCGAATAAGGTTTTTAACCGGCAGGTAAGTGCTCCAAAGTTCATGGCAGACGGGATGGTAATGAATGAGATAGACACCGAACGCAGATCCGGCAATCCAATTCACGACTTTGCTAGAGAAATGATGTTTTTCAAATAACAGGAACATCACGAAGCCGATCATCATTGACGGGAGTTTCCAATAATCGAAAATGAAATCGGAGGGAAGGAGAAACTTCCCCGTGCAAAGGTGGAGCGTTTCGGCGGCGAGCCAATAGAGTACGTTCAACGCTATACCAGCTATGACTAAGCCTACGCAGAACTTCTTCGAAAAAGGCCGCATATACCAGCGGTAATAAGAAATCAGAATAAACCAGTAGGGGGCGGTGCCGTTTTGTTGGACTCGTCATTGATTCCATCACCACCAATCATGCCACAAGACCGAGCCCGCGTCGACGGTCCATGATGCTCATGCCGAACTCCGTCTTGATGCGCTTGTCCCGATACCAGACCATGTAGTCGTCGAGCATGTCGATGAACCCGTCCATAGAGACGCCCGCGAAGCTCCGCTTATGGAAGAACTCCTGCTTGAGACGGCCGAAGAACCCCTCCGCGGCCGCGTTGTCCGGAGAACAGCCTTTCGCGCTCATCGAACGCGTCAGACTATGCTCCTTGCAGATTGTTTATGGTCAAATAAACGTGTACG
>JAIHTM010000319.1 GCA_022713905.1 Collinsella sp. | reverse complement strand
GACGCCCTGCCTGATGAGACCATGAAGAAGCGCGTGCGCCACGTCGTCACCGAAATCGAGCGCGTGCGTTCCTTCGTGCGTGCCTTCGCTCAGGGCGACATCAAGGCCGCGGGCCGTCTGTTCAACGCTTCCCACGATTCGCTGGCCGCCGACTACGAGGTCACTGTGCCCGAGCTGGACATCGCCGTGGACGTGGCCCGCAAGAACGGTGCCTACGGTGCGCGTATGACCGGCGGCGGCTTCGGCGGCTCCATCATCGCGTTGGTGGACAAGGGCCGTTCTCAGGAAGTCGCCCAGAAGATTGCCGACGAGTTCGAAAAGCAGGGCTTCCACGCTCCGCGCGCCCTCGCGGCTTATGCCGCTCCGAGCGCTTCGCGTGAGGCCTGAGCCCGCATCTGAGCTCCCTCTGACGAGGGAGCTTCGTTTTATCCCGCGACACGCGGGGCGGACTTACGAAGAATCTTGAATCGTATTACGGTGACGGATTGTTTTGAAAATCGCATGGCGTCTGCCGAAATCACATGGCAGACACCATGCGATTTTTTATTGCCGTCGTTGGCCCGGACGTTAGGGGCGTAACGACATTTTCGCGCGACGGCAATCTGAAGAGACAATCCGAGAGAGGTTCCGTTGTCCGCTATCCAGACAACTTCCGATAACATCATGCCCGCCGGCGAATCCGGCACCGCTTATTCCCATAGCCCCCACAACGCTTCCGAAACCAGGCATTTCGACCATCCGCATAAGGTGATGCTCGGCCTGTACATCGGCGCATTTCTCGGCATGCTGTCCGAGACATCCATGAACATCGCCCTGCCCGATCTGATGGACGAGTTCTCCGTATCCTCCGGTACCGCACAATGGATGGTCGTCGGCTATATGCTGGCCATTGGCGTGGTGCTGCCGTGCGTGGGTTTCATGCTCAAATGGATCAAAGCCAAAACGCTCGTGCTGTTCGCGCTGACCTGCTTCCTCGTCGGTGCCTTGGTATGCACCGTGGCCACCGGTTTCCCCGTGCTGCTCGCCGGCCGAATCGTGCAGGGCATCAGCACCGGCATCGTGCTGCCCCCATGTACGCATCGATCATGCGCGTATTTCCACCGTATAGGATCGGTGCCGCCAATGGCGTGGCCGGCCTGGTGGTCATGTTCGCGCCGGTCATCGGCCCCACCCTGGCCGGCGCGCTGATTGGCGCGTTGAGTTGGCGTGCGATCTTTGCACTGTTTGCGGTCGTCGCTGTCATCGCCATTGTCTGTATAGCGGCGTTCTTCGTCACTCCGATTGAATGCACGCGCCCGGCGGTCGATATCCTATCCATCATCGCCTCGGCGTTGGGCTTTGGTTGCCTCGTGGCCGGCGTGAGCCTGATCAGCGATATGGGCTTCTCCGCGGCGGTAGTCGGTTTGCTGGTGATCGGCGTAGTCGTACTTGCTTTCTACGCTTACCGTCAGCTGCACATCGCCGATCCGTTGCTCGATCTGCGCGCGCTTGGCATTGCGGCGTTCCGTACGCCGGCCATCATGGTCAGCTGCTCGTTCGCCTGCACTTTGGCGTTCATGTACTTGGTGCCGCAGGAATTGCAGCGCGGACTGGGCATGAGCTCTACGCTCGTCGGTCTGCTCATGCTGCCCGGCGGCATCGTCAACGCGGTGTGCACGTTGATGGCCGGTCGCCTGTTCGACCGTCATGGTGCGAGGGTGCTCGTGTGGATCGGTGTGGTGATGGCAGCCATCGGTGGTGCGTTGTTCTTTGCCATCGGTGTTGACTCGGGTGTTGTGCTGTTCTTGGCCGCGCACATCATCGTGATGGTGGGCATTCCGTTCATCCAGCAGTCGGCGCAGTCCGCTGCGCTCAAATCGTTGCCGGGCCGCATGGCTGCTGATGGCAGCACCATTCTCAACACCATGCAGCAGGTGTGCGGTGCCATCGCCACCGCTGTGGCCACCTGCCTGCTGGGCCTGGGGCAGACCGGTTATGCGGCCGGTGGCGGTACCAATGCCGCGCAGGGCTTCGTGGACGGTTCGCGCTACGGCTATATGTTCGGTTTGGTGCTTGTGGCAATCGTGCTGGTCTTCTCCTTTATGCTCAAGGGCGGCAAGGAAGAACCGAAGCTGGTGCCGGTGCGGGTCGACGGCGGTGCGGTTGAGAGTCTGGCCGTGTGAACATGGCCCAACGGACTCGATGATTCCTGAGAGTCCGCGAATCCGGAAATGGAACAGCATGAATGGCGTGATGCAGGTTTGTGACTTGTCTGAGCTGTTCCATTCCGGCGGTATTGGTGCCTGGCAACGGTCAGACGACAGACGATACATGAATCGGTAATGAACATAATGGCGGGTGTCTTCCCTATACTTGGGGAGTCACCCGCTTTTCGTATACGACCAGGGAGAGCCATGAAT
>JAIHTM010000318.1 GCA_022713905.1 Collinsella sp. | reverse complement strand
TGCAAAGAGGCTCCGCAGCGCGAAGCGCAATGCGGAGCCTCTTTGCATGTCCGAGGACGTTCCGGAGAGAAACCCCGTCACGCCCCCGGATTCCCGGTGGGAGTTCTAGACCTTGTCGGCCTTAGTACATACCGCCGCCCTGCTGACCAGCGGTGGCAGCAGCGATAGCGTCCTCAAGCTGAGTGTTCTTAGGCACATCGGAGACAGTGGCCTCGGTGATGAGGATCAGGCTGGCGACAGAAGCAGCGTTCTGCAAGGTGACGCGGCTGACCTTGACGGGGTCGAGGACGCCCATCTCGATCATGTCGCCCCACTCGCCGTTGGCAGAGTTGAGACCCTGGCCGGCGGGCAGCTCGGCAACCTTGTCGACCACGACAGCGCCCTCAAAGCCAGCGTTCTTGGCGATGGTAGCGACCGGAGCGGTCAGAGCCTTCTTGACGATGTCGACGCCAATCTTCTCCTCGGGGTCGTCGATCTCAACAGCGTCGAGCGCAGGAGCAGCGTCCATGAAGGCGACGCCGCCGCCAGCGACAATGCCCTCCTCGACAGCAGCGCGGGTAGCCTGCAGGGCGTCCTCGACGCGATGCTTGATCTCCTTGAGCTCAGACTCGGTAGCAGCGCCGACCTTGATGACGGCAACGCCGCCGGAGAGCTTGGCCAGGCGCTCCTGGAGCTTCTCGCGGTCGAAGTCAGAAGTGGTGTTCTCCATCTCGCCCTTGATCTGAGCGATGCGGGCGTCGATGGCCTCCTTAGAGCCAGCGCCGCCGACGACGACGGTGTTATCCTTGGAGATGGTGACGGACTTAGCGGTACCGAGCATATCGGCGGTGATGTCAGCGACCTTCACGCCCAGCTCGTCCAGAGCAGCCTGACCACCGGTGAGGACGGCGATGTCCTCGAGGATGCGCTTGCGGCGATCGCCGTAACCCGGAGCCTTGACGGCGCAGACGTTGAGAGCGCCACGGATCTTGTTGAGGACCAGGGTCGGCAGAGCCTCGCCGTCGATGTCCTCAGCGATGATGAGCAGGCCACGGCCGGCGCGCTGGACAGCCTCGAGAACAGGCATGATGTCCTGGACGCTGGAGATCTTCTGGTCGGTGATGAGGATGTAAGGATCCTTCATCACGGCCTCCATGCGGTCGTTGTCCGTGACGAAGTAAGCGGAGACATAGCCCTTGTCGAACTGCATGCCCTCGACAGTGTCGATGGTAATGTCGAACGTCTGGGAATCCTCGACGGTGATGACGCCGTCCTTGCCCACGACCTCCATGGCCTCGGCGATCTTCTCGCCAACCTCGGGGTCACCAGCGGAGATGGTGCCGACGGAAGCGATCTGCTCCTTGGTCTCGACCGGCTTGGCCTGCTTCTTCATCTCGGCGACGGCGGCGTTGACGGCCTTGTCGATGCCGCGACGGATGGCCAGCGGGTTGGCGCCAGCGGCGACGTTGCGCAGACCGTCGTTGACGATAGCCTGAGCGAGCAGGGTTGCGGTGGTGGTGCCGTCACCCACGGTGTCGTTGGTCTTGGTGGCGACCTCCTTCACCAGCTGAGCGCCCATGTTCTCGATGTTGTCCTCGAGCTCGATCTCCTTAGCGACGGAAACGCCGTCGTTGGTGATGGTCGGGGCACCGAACGTGCGCTGCAGAGCGACGTAGCGGCCCTTGGGGCCCATGGTGACGGTAACGGCATCGGCCAGAGTGTTGACGCCCTTTGCGAGCTTGGCGCGGGCATCGGTGTTGAACGTAATGTTCTTTGCCATGGTAGGTAATCCTCCAAAAGAAATGTGACTCGCGTCGCCGCTTCCGAGTCCTATGCGGCAGGCGCGTTCAAAGACGAATCAGAGATTCTGACGAGACTAGGCCTCGACGACAGCGTAGATGTCGTCGGCGCGCATCAGCAGATACTTCTCGCCGTCGACCTTGACCTCGTTGCCACCGAACTTGCCGTAGATGACAACGTCGCCGACCTGAACGTCCATGGGGATGCGCTCGCCCTTGTCGTTGACCTTACCGGCGCCAACGGCAACGATGGTGCCGCGCTGCGGCTTCTCCTGAGCGTTGCTGGCGATGTACAGACCAGAAGCGGTCTTCTGCTCGGCCTCGTCGGGCTTGACCAGGACGCGATCTGCAAGCGGCTTCAAAGACGACATGCTTGTTTCCTCCTTTTTGGGCCGCGCGGTTGAGCCGCGCGGGTTAACCCTTTTTGTTTGCGTACGCGTTGAATGGTACCCACGAATGGCGGGTTATACAACACGGAGTCAAAAAATCTTATTTTTTGGCACTTAGATTTTCTGAATGCCGGGGGATAACTTAGCAGTGGCTCCCGGGGCGGACCGGAGGGCATGAAGTTTGCTGCTCTACAGTCCTGCGCAAGACGGAAAGCACATTAAGTGCTTTCCTTTGCGTGCGGAACTCGCGACAAACTT
>JAIHTM010000317.1 GCA_022713905.1 Collinsella sp. | reverse complement strand
GGCATGACGATTGCGGCTCGGCGCGCGCTCGAGGCGGCCGACATCGTTGTGGGGTACACGAAATACGTGGAGCTCGCGCTCGCCGCCGTGCCCGACGCGGCGCATCTCGCGACGCCGATGATGCACGAGGTCGAACGGTGCCGGCTGGCGCTTTCGCGCGCGCAGAGCGGAGAAGCCGTGGCGCTCGTGTGCAGCGGTGACGCGGGCGTGTACGGCATGGCGAGCCCCGTGCTGGAGCTTGCGGAGGACTACCCCGATGTAGACGTGGAAGTTATCGCCGGGGCCACCGCGGCTCAGAGCGGGTCGGCGGTGCTCGGCGCCCCGCTTGCCCACGACTTCGCGGTCGTGTCGCTCTCCGACCTGCTCACACCGTGGGAGGTCATCGAGCGCAGGCTCGCCGCCGTGGCGAGCGCCGACTTCTGCATCTGCTTGTACAACCCGCGCAGCAGAAAGCGCGCCGACAGGCTCTCGCGCGCGGCGAAGATTATGCTCGAATGGAAGGCCCCCGACACGCTCTGCGGCTGGGTTCGCAACATCGGGCGCGAGGGGCAGCAGTCGGGAATGTGCAGGCTCTCCGAGCTGGGGGAGCTCGATGCCGACATGTTCACCACCGTGTTCGTCGGCAACGCGGGCACGAAGCGCGTAGGCGGCCGTATGGTCACGCCGCGCGGGTATCGGGAGATTCCATGCGAAAGGTAACGATCATCGGGGCGGGGCCCGGAAACCCCGACTTGCTCTCGCGCGCGGCGCTCGACGCGATCGACATCGCCGACGTGGTCATCGGCGCTCATCGTGCGCTTGCCGGCATCGACGTGCCGCCCGACGTGGTGAGATGCGAGCTCGTGAAGACGGCGGACATCGTCGCCGCGCTCACCGATGCGGCGTCGTGGCAGCGCGCCGTGGTCGTGATGACGGGCGATGTGGGGCTGTTCAGCGGCGCGCGCCGCCTGGTAGAGGCGCTCTCCGGCGACGCGCAGGTGGACGTGCGCGTCATTCCCGGCATAAGCTCAGCGTCTTATCTCGCCGCGCGCCTCGCGCGTCCATGGCAGGATTGGCGCTTCGCGAGCGCTCACGGCGTGGCGTGCGACATCGTGGCCGAGGCCGAGCGCGCAGGTGAGCTCTTCCTCGTCACGTCTGGCGGGGAAGACCCCTCGCGGCTTTCGGGCGAACTTGTGCAGGCGGGCTTCGGGGACGCGCGCGTGACGGTGGCCGAGCGCCTGTCGTACCCCGACGAGCGCATCACCTGTGCGACCGCAAGTGAAATCGCAGGTCAGACGTTCGACGACTTGAACGTGATGCTTATCGAGTTCGCAGGCGGCGCCGGGTCGCCCGCTGGCTCTAGCGCAGCCTCCGAGGCGCCGGCCGGCGCGTCTGCGCCCGCGGCGGCTTCTTCCGCGGCGGACTCTGCGGGCGCATCCCGCGCCGCGAGCCCCCGCTGGCCGTACGCTTCCTCGGGCATTCCCGACGAGCTCTTCATCCGCGGCGACGTTCCCATGACCAAGCAGGAGGTGCGCGCCGTCGCGCTCGCGAAGCTGCGCCTTACCGCTACCGACACCGTGTGGGACGTCGGAGCCGGCACGGGGAGCGTGTCGATCGAGGCGGCGCTCGTCGCGCGAGCGGGGTCGGTATGGGCGGTCGAGCGCAACGCGGCCGGCGTGCGGCTCATCCGAGAGAACGCGGATGCATTCGGGTGCGGCAACGTGCATGCGGTCCCCGGTGTCGCCCCCGAAGCGCTCGCGAAACTGCCCGTCCCCGACGCCGTGTTCGTCGGCGGGAGCGCGGGCGAGCTTCCCTCCATCGTGGAGGCGGCGCTCGAGAAGAACTCGCAGGTTCGCCTGTGCGTGCCATGCGTTACCGTTGAGACGCTCACCGAGGCGTGCGCGCTCCTCTCGGGTTCGCGCTTTAAGGGGTTCGAGGCGTGCCAGGTGTCGGTCGCCCGCGCCGAGGCTGTAGGCTCGCACCATCTTATGAAAGCGCAAAACCCTGTGTTCCTCGTCAGCGCGCGTGGTGCAGGTGGGGAAGGCGGCGCCCGGTGAGCACGTCCATCCCGCGCTTCATGGTCGCTGCGCCCTCGAGCGGGAGCGGCAAGACGGTCGTAACGTGTGCGCTCCTGCGCGCGCTCGCGCGCCGCGGTCTTGCATGCGCGGCCTTCAAATGCGGCCCCGACTACATTGACCCGCTCTTTCATCGCCGCGTCGTGGGTGCGCGCTCGGGCAACTTAGACGGCTTCTTCACCGACGCCCCGACGCTGCGCGCCTTGCTCGTACGCGGCGCCGCGGGCGCGGATGTCGCGGTACTCGAGGGGGTCATGGGCTTCTACGACGGCATGGCGCCCGGAGTGGCCGACGCGAGCAGCTACCAGGTTGCGCGCGATACGGAAACGCCGGTCGTTTTAGTGGTGAACGGGCGTGGGGCGTCTTTATCGCTC
>JAIHTM010000019.1 GCA_022713905.1 Collinsella sp. | reverse complement strand
GATATCTTCCGCCGTCTGCTCAACGCGGCGCCCTACATGCTGCGCGCCGGCGGCCTGTTTGCCTGCGAGCTCTACGAGGGCGCGCTCGACGCTGCGGCCGAGCTCTGTCGTCAAGCGGGTCTGTCGGACGTGCGCATCGTCCACGACCTCACCGATCGCCCCCGCATCGTTCGAGCCATCGTCACCGAGCCCAAGCAGCGTATTTAAGCTGAACTAATAGACATTTGCTCAAGTTTGCTCTTGCAATATACCGTAAAACTTCTACTATAGAAGGAGAAAGGTATGTCAAATCAGCTGCATCGGTACCGTATCGTGCTTGATTACATTGAACCTTGGCTTGATGAGCAGGATGAAGCTACGCTGAAGCAGATTTATGCAGACCTTTTGGTGCTCGAGAAGGAAGGTCCCAGCCTTGGTCGTCCACTGGTTGACCGTGTCAAGGGCTCGAAGCTTCATCATTTAAAGGAGCTGAGAGTGACTTCATGTGGTGGGCAGGTGATCCGCATCCTCTTCGCCTTTGACCCCAAGCGCCAGGCGGTATTGCTATTGGCGGGTGATAAGTCGCGAGCGGGATCGTCAAGGGCAAAATGGAACGGCTGGTATGCGATCAACATTCCAAAGGCCGAGCAAATATACCGTCGCCACGTAAGGAGGCTCGATCGAGATGGAATTGCATGAGTATATGGAATCTCGCGGGATAACACGCGACTCCATTACCGCCGAGCAGGAGAGGACTCGCGATCGTATCGAAGCCTATAAGCTTGCTCAGATTCGCAGGCTAAAAGATCTAACACAGGTGTCGGTCGCCCAATCGATGGGCGTTTCTCAAAAACGCGTATCCGAGCTCGAGCGTGGGGAATTGGGTTCGATGAGGCTTGACACGCTGAGCAGGTACGCAGAGAGCCTCGGCGGAAAACTGGTTGCAAGCATCGAGTTTCCCGATCGTACCGTTACGCTTGCGCGCTAAAAATCTTCAATTAACCCCCTCACTTTCACCGACTACTAGAGCCGCTCACCAAACCAACATGCGCTCTGGGCAAATAGGTTGAACGTTTCGTGCGAGAATGCCCCACAGTAAACAAACTTGCACCAGAGCGTAAGGGGCTGGCATACACATGCAGACGGTCTATCGGGTATACGAGGGAGCGCGCGAGCCGCATCGGCTTGCAGTCGAGCGCACGGCCGAGCTACTCGGTCGCGGCGGCCTGGCGCTTATTCCAACCGAGACGGTCTACGGTGTCGCCGTGGCGGTCAACGCCTTCTCGGATGCCGTTCCACAAGATACAAGTGAACCTCTGCCGTGGCCGCGCGATCCGCAGGCCACCGTCAACGGCGCCGCGGTCCCCGCACTCGGTACCGGCTATCGTCGCATCTTTACCCTCAAGCAGCGCGAGCTCACCCAAACGGTTGCCTGGCTGGTCGATGATGCCGAGGCACTCGACCGCTATGGCGTGGATATCCCTAACGAGGCCCGCGTGCTCGCCCGACGATGCTGGCCGGGCGCCCTGACTATCGTGGTTAAGGCGGCCCCCTGCGTGCCGACCTTTATGCGCGCCGCCGACGACACGGTGGCACTTCGCGCTTCGGCCTCGCCCGTGGTGCAGGCGCTCATCCGCGCCTGCGGCAGCCCTCTTGCCTGCACCAGCGCCAACACGCATGGCGCGCCCGCGCCGGCAAGTTTTGTCACGGTGGAGGAGCGCATCCTGGAGGGGGTCGATGTGGCCGTCGACGCCGGTGAGACCCCGTGTCGCGACGCCTCAACCATCGTGTCGTTTCAGCACGGCGAGCTCCAGATCCTGCGCCAAGGCGCGCTTCCCGCATCAGAGATCGAGCGGGTCCTGTCCGACCCGATGCAATAGAAAGGTGTAAGCGATGTCGTTGAATCTAGGTAGCCTGGGTATGGAAGACGCCTCGTTTAGCTTTGGCGGTTCCTACATCATGGCGCTCGACTGCGGCACTACCTCGGTACTCGCGACTATCGTTGACGAGTACGGCTGCATCGTCGCCCAGGCGCGTCGTAGCGTCAAAACCAGCTTCCCGCGCCCCGGCTGGGTGGAGCAGGATCCCACGGAGGTGCTTGCCAGTCAGATCGGCGTGATGATGGAGGTCCAGTTTAAGAGCGGCATCCATTCTGACCGCATCGCCGCCATCGGTATCTCCAACCAGCGCGAGACCACGGTGGTGTGGGACCGCATAAGCGGCCAACCCATCTATAACGCCATCGTGTGGCAATGCCGTCGCACCGCACCTCTGATCGACGAGCTGGTCGAGCAGGGCGCAGAAGAGCTGGTGCGCTCCCGCACGGGGCTTACGCTCGACCCGTATTTCTCGGCCTCCAAGGTGCAGTGGATCCTCGACAACGTCGATGGTGCGCGTGAGAGCGCGGCGGCGGGCGACCTCATGTTCGGCACCATCGACACCTGGCTCATCTACAACCTCACCGGCGGTCAGGTATTTGCCACCGACTACACCAATGCCAGCCGCACCGCCCTCTTTAATATCCATGCGCTCGATTGGGACGACGATCTGCTGGCGCTTTTCGACGTCCCGCGTTCCATGATGCCCGAGGTTCGTTGGAGCTCGGGCGACTACGGCCGCGTCGCGAGCGACATCATGACCAACATGCCACCCATCATGGGCGTGGCGGGCGACCAGCAGGCGTCGCTGTTCGGCCACTGCTGCTTCCATCCCGGCCAGACCAAAAACACCTATGGCACGGGTTGCTTTATGCTCATGAACACCGGCGACGAGATCGTCGAATCCAAGAACGGTCTGGTCTCCACGATCGGTATCGCCGCGGACGGCAAGATCAGCTATGCGCTCGAGGGTTCTATCTTTGCCGCCGGCTCAACCATGAACTGGCTGCGCAACAACATGGGCATCATCTCGAGCGTGAGCGAGTCCGCGCAACTCGCCACTTCGATTAACGACAACGAGGGCTGCTACTTCGTCCCCGCCTTCGCAGGCCTGGGCGCTCCCTGGTGGGACCCGCATGCTCGCGGTATCGTGTGCGGCCTGACCGGCGCCTCGAGTCGCGCGACCATTGTGCGTGCGGCCTGCGAGTCCATGGCCTACCAGAGTTATGACGTGCTACGCGCCATGGAGCAGGACGTGGGACTTTCGATTGAGCGCCTGTCCGTCGATGGCGGTGCCTCGCGCAACGAGTTCATCATGCAATTCCAGGCTGATCTGCTGGATATTCCCGTGCTGCAGTGCGAGACGGTGGAGACCACGGCGATTGGCGCCGCGTACTTGGCGGGCCTTGCTGTCGGCTATTGGGAGGATTTGGAGGAGCTGGAGCAAAACGCTCAGATCGTCAAAGTCTTCCATCCTCACATGTCCGCCGAGCGCCGTGAGAGCAACCTCGCTGGTTGGCGTGATGCCGTCAAGCGTTCGCTCAACACCGCTCAGTAGGGTTGCGACGAGCTGCTCGATACAACAAACCGTTAAACTTATGCACGGCGCGAGGCAACAACGTCGCCAGGCGTCTTGTCAGCAAGGCCATCTTCCGGCCGCAACGAAAGGGGCAATCAACCCATGACCGTCACCTACGATACGTCCCGCGTGACGCTTGTCGACCATCCGCTCGTCCAGCACAAGCTGTCGATCTTGCGCGACAAGAGCACTGGCACCAACCAGTTCCGCCAGCTCGTGCGCGAGCTTGCGCTCTTTGACGGCTACGAGGCCATGCGCGACCTGCCCATGGAAGACGTCGAGGTCGAGACTCCCATCACCACCGCCATGTTTAAGCAGCTTGCCGGCAAGAAGCTCGCCATTGTTCCCATCCTGCGTGCGGGCCTCGGCATGGTCGATGGCATCCTCGACCTGGTGCCCTCCGCTCGCGTGGGCCACATCGGTATGGAGCGTGACGAGGTTACCCACGAGCCGCATGAGTATTACTGCAAGATGCCCAAGGATATCGACCGGCGCATCTGCCTGGTTGTTGACCCCATGCTCGCCACGGGCGGTTCGGCCGAGATGGCCATCAGCTACCTGCGCGAGCGCGGTGTTAAGGATATTCGCATGCTGTGTATCGTCGCCGCGCCCGAGGGCCTCAAGTCACTGACCGAAAAGGACCCCGACGTACATATTTATACCTGCGCCATCGATGACCATCTCAACGAGGCCGCCTACATCGTTCCCGGCCTGGGCGACGCCGGCGACCGCATCTACGGTACGCTCTAGTCGTTGGGCCTTGTCGGCTACGGTCACAAATACGAAGAAATGGTGCGCGCGGGCGAGCAAAAGTCGTCCACGCGCACTTCTGTTAACGGACGTTTTGCGCTGAGGGGTTCGAAAAAACGTATTACCGTACCTGCGGCATAAAGAAGGCCTTAAGAAAACGTACAGGTGCGTATTAACCGTTTGTTTTACGGTTGTACTTTAGCGATTGGCTCGTACAATAGTCACCAATGTTTGGCTGGGACTGTGCTGTGAGGCGTTAAAAAGGAAAGCGAGGAAGCCAGTGTTTCAGATAGCCGATCTGCTCGCTATCGTTGCAGGCGCCATCGCGGGCGCAATTGCCTTCCTTCCCTTTGTCTTTACGCTCAAGCCGGTTCTTGACGATAAGCAGAATGCTGACATGCTCAAGGGCATGGTGAGTCTGGCGGTCTCGGCAGTCGCCCTGCTCGTCTTTACCTTGGTTGTGTTTGCGTTGTTCGGAGAGGCATTTCGCATGTTCCTCCTGGGCGAGGCGATTGGCTTCGTGGCCTTTATGGCCGCCTGCACGGTTCGCGTCGCCAAGGCGCTGCGAGATCCTCATGAGGTCGAAAGGTAAGTCGTGGAAATTTTTGAAAAGCTGCCTGATGAGATTAATCATCTGGTCAGCGAGTTCAGCTCCACCCCTGTCGTGGGCGATCTGAGCTGCGGCATCACGCAGTACTCGTTTTGGCTGATCGTCTCCACGATCGTGCTCCTGATCGTCCTGGCCGTGTTCAAGAAGAAGCAGACCCTGGTTCCCAAGGGCTTCTTCGTCAACGGTTTCGAGTACATCATCGAGTACGTCGAGAACGATATCGGCAAGGGCGTCGTGGGTGAGAACTGGAAGAAGCACTTCCCGTTCCTGTGCTCGCTTTTCCTGTTCATCCTGATCAATAACATGATCGGCCTGATCCCGGGAATGAAGCCCGGCACCGGCGCAATCGGCTCCACCGCTGCGCTCGCCATCTTCGCCTTCGTGTACTTCATCTACTACGGATGCAAGGCTCACGGCGTGATCGGCTACATCAAGAGCCTCGCCCCGCAGGGCGTGAGCTTCCCGATGAACGTGCTTGTGTGGGTCGTCGAGCTTTTCTCGACCTTCCTGCGCCTCATCACGCTCGCCGTCCGTCTGTTCTGCAACATGTTCGCAGGACACGTGGTCATGGGCTCGTTCGCCATCATGGCGAGCATGTTCATGCAGCCGCTGCTTCAGCAGGTTTCCGCGGCCCACGCCGTCGGCGCCCTGCCTTCGCTGGCCTGGCTTGCCATCCTCATCCTGATCTATGCGATCGAGCTTGTGGTCGGCGCCATCCAGGCTTACGTCTTCACGGTCCTTACCGCCGTGTATGTCTCCGAGGCAGAGGAGGTCGCGGAGGAGGAGTAGTCTTCCGTTCGCGCCTTAAAGGTAAGGCAATTCGTTAAACCGCCGGTGCCCGTACCCATGGAGCCCGGCAGTTATAAAAAGGTTATCCTGCGTGAAATAAGACACGCACGACAAAGGAGGAATCGTGGGAGTTATCGGTTACGGTCTCGGTGTTATCGGCGCTGGTCTTGCTATCGGCCTGTCTGCTCTGGGTGCTACGGGTGCTATGGCCCGTCAGCCTGAGGTCCAGGGCCGCGTGTTCACCGTCTTCATCATGGGCTCCGCCTTCGGCGAGGCTCTGGCTCTGATCGGCTTCGTTGTCGCGCTGATCGTTAAATAGCACGGAGCGTCAAGTATGAATCTTTCATCCCAGAAGAGCGCGATCGCACTCTCCGCGTCCGCGGCCGCGCTGCTCATGCCGGTTTCCGCGTTCGCCGAGGACGGCGCTGCCGGTGCGGACATCCTCATCCCTAAGATGGCGGAGTTCATCCCGGCGCTTATCGCCTTCCTGATTATCTGGATCGTGCTGGCCAAGGTCGCCCTGCCGGGCATCATGAAAACCATGGAGGAGCGCGGCAAGAAGATCGAGGAGAGCCTCGACGAGGCCGAGAAGACCAAGCAGGAGGCCATCGCCAAGCGCGCTGAGTCCGACTCGATCGTCACCGACGCCCGTCGTCAGGCTGCCGACATCGTTCTCGAGGCCCGTAAGGACGCCGAGTCCGAGCGCGCCCGTATCATCGAGGCTGCTCACAAGGAGGCCGAGGAGATCATCGCCAAGGCCCATACGACCGTCGAGGACGAGCGCAAGTCCATCTACGCCGGTGCCGCGAGCTCCATCGCCGACCTGTCCGTTGCCGTCGCCACCAAGATCGTGGGCGAGGCACTCGAGGACGAGTCCGAGCAGAAGAAGCTCATCGAGCGCTACATCCAGGAAGCAGGTAGCCTGAATGCCGACTAGCCGCTATCAGGACAAGGTACTCGAGACCTACGCGCGCTCCCTTTTGGAAGCCGCCAAGGCCGAGAACCATGTGTTCGAGGACCTCGAGATGATCGAGCGTCTGGCTAGCGCCAGCCCCGAGATCATCGCCGTGCTCGACACCATGTCCAAGCGCGACCAGCTCGACCTTCTTCCCAAGGTGGCAGCTGCCTTTAAGTATGTTGCCGAGGAAGACGAGGATGTAGTGGGCGTGACCGTCACCACGGCGATCCCGCTCGACGACGAGCTGCGTCAAACCATCACTAAGAAATGCGAGCAGGACTTCGGCCGCAAAGTATTCCTTATCGAGCAGGTCGACCCGTCTATCGTGGGCGGCCTGGTGCTCGAGGCCCGCGGCGAGCGTCGTGACATTACCGTCAAGACGCAGCTGCGCATCGCGCAGGAGACCCTCGCAAACTCTGCTAATTCGTACGGAGGTGAAGCCTAATGTCCGAAACCCTCAATGCCCAGGATATCGCCAAGAAACTGCAGGAGCAGCTCACGAGCCTCTCCGCGACGGTCGATACGCATGAGGTTTCAACGGTCGACGAGGTAGGCGACGGCATCGCGCGCGTCTCCGGCCTCAAGAGCGCCATGGCAGGCGAGCTTCTGGAGTTCAAGAGCTCCGATACCGGTGAGACCGTCTTCGGCCTTGCCCAGAACCTTGACCGTGACGAGGTCGGCGCCGTTCTGTTTGGTGCCGTCGACTCCATCAAGGAAGGCGACGAGTGCCGCACCACTGGCCGCATTATGGATATCCCTGTGAGCCGCGCCATGCTCGGCCGCGTCGTCAATCCGCTCGGCCAGCCCATCGACGGCCTGGGCGACATCGTCGCCACGCACCGTCGTCCCATTGAGTTCAAGGCCCCCGGCGTCATCGACCGTACCCCGGTGTGCGAGCCGGTTCAGACCGGCCTGTTGGCCATCGACTCCATGGTGCCTATTGGTCGCGGTCAGCGAGAGCTCATCATCGGCGACCGTAAGACCGGTAAGACCGCCATTGCCATCGACGCTATCCTCAACCAGCGCGGCAAGGGCATGGTCTGCATCTATGTCGCCATCGGCCAGAAGGCCTCCACGGTTGCCAACATCCGCGAGACCCTCGCTCAGCACGGTGCGCTCGACTACACCATCATCGTTTCGGCCACCGCTGCCGATTCCGCCCCTATGCAGTACATCGCGCCTATGGCCGGTGCCGCTATCGGCGAGTTCTTCATGTATAACGGCGAGGACGGCAAGCCCGCCAGCGAGACCAACCCCGGCGGTCACGTGCTCGTCATCTACGATGACCTGTCCAAGCAGGCTGTGGCCTACCGTCAGATGTCGCTGACGCTGCATCGTCCGCCCGGACGCGAGGCCTATCCTGGTGACATCTTCTACCTGCACTCTCGTCTGCTCGAGCGTGCTGTCAAGATGTCCAAGAAGAACGGTTACGGCTCCATGACAGCTCTGCCGATCATCGAGACCCAGGACGGCGACGTCTCGGCCTACATTCCGACCAACGTCATTTCCATTACCGATGGTCAGATCTACCTGCAGTCCGAGCTCTTCTTCCAGGGCCAGCGCCCGGCAGTCGACGTGGGCATTTCCGTGTCCCGCGTCGGTGGCGATGCGCAGACCAAGGCCATGAAGCAGGTCGCCGGCAACCTCCGTCTGGACCTCGCTTCCTATCAGGAGCTCGCTGGCTTTACGCAGTTTGGCTCCGACCTTGACGAGGCTACTCAGAAGCAGCTGACCCATGGTGCCCGCATGACCGAGCTCCTTAAGCAGCCGCGCTACAAGCCGTTTGAGGTTGGCGAGCAGATCGTTACGCTGTTCGCTGGCAACGAGGGCTTCCTGGATGACCTGGAGATTGCCGACGTGCTGCCTTTCCGTGCCGAGCTCATCGAGTACATGGACAATGGCTTTGGCTCGCTGCTCGACAAGGTTCGCGCCAAGAAGATCGATGATGACACCAAGGCTGAGCTCTTGCGCGTCATCGGCGACTTCAAGCAGCAGTTCATGGCCAAGCACCATTCGGATGTTTCTGGATCAGAGGAGAACTAAGCCCCATGGCCAACCTTCGCGACATTAAGAAGCGAATCTCCTCGGTTACCACGACCAAGCAGATCACGCGCACGATGGAGATGGTCTCTACGGCCAAGATCCGTCGTGCTCTCGATCGCTCCAAGCAGGCCGAGCCCTATAAGGAGGCGCTGACCGACGTCATGTTGACGGTCGCCGGCGACGCCTCCTGTTCGGGCACCGATCCCATGCTGCAGAAGCATGAGAGCGTCAAGCATGGCCTGATTGTCGTTATTGCCTCGGACCGCGGCCTTGCCGGCGGTTTCAATACGACGGTGGAGCGCACGGCCGAAAAGCTCGCCGCTTCTTGGGCGAACGACGGCATCGAGTGCGAGATCATCACGTGTGGGCGCAAACCGGCCACGTATTTCCGTGACCGCGAAAACGTCGTCATGCACTTTGAGGGCAACTCCTCTGAGCCCGATTTCAATCAGGCCCGCATGATCTCCTCTCATATCTGCGATGCGTATCGTGCCGGTGAGCTTGACCGTGTCGAGCTTGTCTACCACCACGCCAAGAACCGCGTGGATCAGGAGCTTCGCGTCGAGCATCTGTTGCCGCTCGACCCCGAGATGATCGCTATGGCCCACGGTCCGCGTAAGAACGAGACCGACGCCCCTAAGCGCATCTCGTCCACGTTCGAGTTCGTGCCCTCTCCCGAGCATGTTCTCGGCAAGCTTGTGCCGTCTTATATCCTGACGGTCATCTACCAGGCCCTGATCGATTCGGCGGCTGCCGAGCAGGGTGCACGCCGCAAGGCCATGCACTCCGCGACGGAAAACGCCACCGCGATCATCTCGACCCTTACCCGCACGTATAGTCGCGTGCGCCAGGCTTCGATCACGACCGAGATTAACGAGATCGTCGGCGGAGCCTCAGCATTGGAGGAACAGTAATGGCTAATAACACCGTAAAGCTTGCGGTCGAGGAAGCCACCAAGAAGACGACTGCCGGTGATGGTCGCATCGTGCGAATCATCGGTCCTGTCGTCGACGTCAAGTTTGACGGCGCGGTGCCCCCGATCTACAACGCGCTCACGGTCGAGGCCGAGACCCCGATCGGTCATCTGAGCACGATCCTCGAGGTCGAGAGCCAGCTTCCGGGCGGCGTCGTCCGCACGGTCGCCATGTCCTCGACCGACGGCCTGCAGCGCGGCCTCATCGCCACCGATACCGGTGAGCCCATGAAGATGCCCGTTGGCCCCAAGACGCTCGGCCGCATTTGGAACGTCATGGGCAAGCCCGTCGACGGCAAGCCCATGCCCGAGGTGGAGGAGTTCTACCCCATCCACCATGCAGCGCCCCGTTTCGACGAGCTCACCACCAAGACCGAGATCTTCGAGACCGGCATCAAGGCCGTCGACCTGCTCGAGCCCTACATCCGTGGCGGCAAGACAGGCCTGTTCGGCGGCGCCGGCGTCGGCAAGACCGTTCTGATTCAGGAGCTCATCAACAACCTCGCCCAGGAGCACGGCGGCACCTCGGTGTTCACCGGCGTCGGCGAGCGTACCCGCGAGGGCACCGACCTGTTCCTCGAGATGAGCGAGTCTGGCGTTATCGACAAGACCTGCTTGGTCTATGGTCAGATGAACGAGCCGCCCGGAGCGCGTCTGCGCATCGGTCTGGCCGGCCTTACCACCGCTGAGTATTTCCGTGATCGTGGCCAGGACGTTCTGCTGTTCATCGACAACATCTTCCGCTTCTCCCAGGCCGGTTCCGAGGTTTCCGCACTGCTGGGCCGTATGCCGTCCGCCGTTGGTTACCAGCCTACGCTGGCTACCGAGATGGGCGACCTCCAGGAGCGTATTACCTCGACCAAGACGGGCTCTATTACCTCCGTCCAGGCTGTCTACGTCCCCGCAGACGACCTGACCGACCCGGCGCCTGCCACGACGTTTACGCACCTCGACGCCACCACGGTTCTTTCACGTAGCATTTCGTCACTCGGCCTGTTCCCGGCCATCGACCCGCTCGCGTCTTCCTCCGACGCTCTCGATCCCACGATCGTCGGCGAGGAGCACTACCGTGTCGCCGTCAAGGTCCAGGAGCTTCTTCAGGAGTACTCCGACCTTCAGGACATCATCGCCATTCTGGGTATGGACGAGCTGTCCGAGGAGCAGCGCCTTACGGTCAACCGTGCCCGTAAGATTCAGCAGTTCCTCTCGCAGTCCTTCCACGTCGCCGAGAAGTTCACCGGCAACCCCGGTGTCTACGTCCGCGTCGAGGATACCGTCCGCTCCTTCGCCGAGATTGTCGACGGCAAGGCCGATGACCTGCCCGAGCAGGCTTTCCGCTATGCTTCCACGATTGAGGACGTGCGCGAGCGCGCCCGCAAGATGGGGGAGAAGTAGGTTATGCGTATCCGCATCGTGTGCCCCGTGAGCTGCGCCTATGAGGGCGACGCTGCGTTTGTGTCGATTCCGTCCACGGATGGCGAGTTTGGCGTCCTGCCTGCTCACTCCAGCGAGATCTGCACGATCGACCGCGGTTACGTTCGCGTTTCCGATAAGGCCATGGGCACTGTCGACCACACGTTTGCCGTGGCCGGCGGCTATGCCCAGGTTGCGGACGATGTCGTGACCGTTCTCGCCGAGCGCGCTTGCGATTTGGCGACCGTCGATACCGACAAGCTTAAAGCTGATATTCAAGGTTTTGAAGAGAAGCTGGGTAATTTGTCGGAGGATGATGCACGCCGCGCCTACCTCTATAATGAAATCGCATGGTGTAAGCTCAAGCTTGCCCAATAGTCAAACGATTTAGCGTTCGACCATTTGCGAACACATCATGCCCGGGATGGCCCAGCCACCCCGGGCATGCTTTTTGAAAGGGTAGACCTTGGATATTATCCGCGTTGAGGGTGGCCACGCCATCGGAGGCTCCGTGCCCGTCTCGGGCGCCAAGAACTCCGCGCTCAAACTCATGGCGGCAACGCTTCTGGCGCCGGGCAAGACGACGCTGCAGAACGTGCCCGATATTTCCGATGTTCACGTGATGGGCAAGGTGCTCAAGGGCATGGGCGCTACGATCGATGTTCTCGACGAGCACACGCTCGAGATTGATACCTCTCAGGTCGATTCTTGGGAGGCCCCCTACGAGCTCGTTGCCAAGATGCGTGCTTCCACCGCCGTCATGGGACCCCTGCTGGGCCGCTTCCATCGCGCCAAGATTGCCATGCCGGGCGGCTGCAACCTGGGTGCTCGCAAGATCGATATGCACATTCTGGGTCTTGAGGCCCTGGGCGTTGAGTTCGATACCGCCCACGGCTACATCAACGCTAATGCGCCCCAAGGTCTGCGCGGTACCACCGTCACGCTCGAGTTCGCCAGCGTCGGTGCGACCGAGAACCTCATCATGGCATCCGTGCGCGCGCAGGGCACCACGGTTATCGACAATGCCGCCCGCGAGCCCGAGATCGTCGATCTCGCCAACATGCTCAACGAGATGGGCGCCAAGATTGTCGGCGCGGGTACGCCCGTCGTGACCATCGAGGGCGTGGAAGAGCTGCATCCTGTTACCCATCGCGTAGTGGGCGACCGCATCGAGGCCGGTACCTTTATCGTTGCCGGTGCGTTGATGGCCGACGATCGCGGTGTCGATGTCATGGGCTTTTGCCCCATTCACTTGGGCATGGTGCTCAAGAAGATGGAGCTCATGGGTATCGACTGCGAGCGCGTCGAGGATGGCGTCCATGTGAACCGTGCCGAGCGTATCAAGCCGGTCGACATCCAGACGCTTCCGTTCCCCGGTTTCCCGACCGACATGCAGGCGCAGATTATGGTGCTCTCCGCCCTTGCCGACGGCAGTTCCGTTATTACCGAGAACATCTTCGAGAATCGCTTTATGTTTGCCTCTGAGCTGGTGCGCATGGGTGCCGACATTCGTATCGAGAGCCATCATGCCATGATTCATGGCGTCAAGGGTTTCTCGGGTGCACAGGTTACCTCGCCCGATCTGCGTGGCGGAGCGGCCCTCGTCGTAGCGGGCTTGATCGCCGACGGGACGACCGAGGTTTCGGCTATCCATCACATCAAGCGCGGCTACGAGCAGTTTGTCGAAAAGCTGCAGGCGCTCGGCGCGCATGTCGAGCATGCTACCGTCCCCGATCCCGTCATCTACTAATACAGGTTGCCTATGTTTAATAAAAAGCCCCTCGCGGATACCACCGCCCGAAGACCCTCAACTGGTGCGCAGGCCAAGATCTACAGTCGCGATAACGTGGCTCGCTATTCCGAGCGCGCTCGTCAACGTCGTCGTAGCCACACGATTCGTCACGTCGCGCTCATTGTCGTGCTTGGTGTGCTGCTGAGTGCCACTACCGCTGCCGGCCTGTGGTTTGCCACCATTATGGGCAAGCTCGGCGATTCTAATGTCATTACCGACAATCTGCGTCGGGTTCTGGTTGACACCGATGAGGCAAAGGATCCGTTCTACGTGCTGCTTCTTGGCACCGACGGCCGTCCGGGCGAGGATACGTATCGTGCCGACTCGATTATCCTGGCACGCATCGACCCCACGCAAAAGCAGGCGACGCTCATTTCCGTTCCGCGCGACACCAAGGTCGAGTACAAGGGCGAGACCATGAAGATCAACGCCTGCCATACCGTTGGCGGCGCCGAGGCCATGGTCGAGGCGGTCAACGAGCTGTGCGGTGTTCAGATTTCCCACTATGCCGAGGTCAGCTTCGACGGTATGCAGGCGCTGATTGATTCGGTTGGCGGTATCGACATTAACGCAACCGATGATGTTGACGACCCCGAGCACCTGGATATTAAGATTACCGCTGGCCAGCAGCATATGGACGGTGCCACCGCCCTTACCTATGCCCGCTGCCGCTACACCTATGCCGACGGCGATTACACGCGCATGCGCCACCAGCGTCAGGTGCTTGGCGCCCTTGCCAACCAGATTCTCAATAACTTCGATGCCACGAAGATTTTTGGCCTGGTTAATTCGCTGTCCGATATGCTCGTAACCGATATGAGCGTTCAGGATATCGTGGCTACGGTCAACGCCATGCGCGGTATGGATGTCGACGGTATCTACTCGGCCAACCTGCCCTCGTACGCCGACGACAGCACCATGATCGACGGTGTGAGCTACGTCTTTGTCTACGAGGACGAGCTCAAGGAAATGATGGAGCGCGTCGATGCCGGCAAGGATCCCAAGGGTCCCAACACTATGGGTCTTTCCGACGGTTCCAGCTCTACGATCGGCGACCTGAACAACAACACGTCTGACGACTACGCAAACGGTACCGCAACTTCATCGGTCAGCTCTGACGATTCCGATGACTCAAGCGATTCGAGCGATTCGGACTACTACGAAGAGCCCACCGGCGATGGCAACGGCTACGAAGCCAATTATTAGGGTTACGCGGGCTTACCAGCCCGCGTAACGGCTCGACACTGCGCGCCGCCCAGAGCGACAATTTGTCATTCAAAAGGCAGGGCATGACCAGAAGGTCAATGCCCTGCCTTTTTCATGCCAACTTGTTCGCTCTGAACGTCGCTCGCTGACGTTGGCTCAACCTGCGATGCTGACTACTCCCTTTGCACCAAAAATCGCCTCGTTCTCGGTTTTGAGAACGGGGCGATTTTATTGAACTGGATTGTTCGAGTTCTTTACGCGAAGCGGGCGACGAGCTCCTGGAGGACGTCGGTCATCTTGACGAGCGAACTAACCGGGACGAACTCGTTGACGCCGTGGTAGCAATAGCCGCCGGTGGAAAGGTTGGGGCAGGGCAGACCGCGGAACGACAGCTGGGCGCCGTCGGTGCCGCCGCGAATCGGCAGCACTTGGGGCTCAACGCCGCAGGCAAGGTAGGCTTCCTTGGCAACATCAATAAGCTCGGGATAGTCACGAACGATTTCGGCCATATTTCGATACTGCTGCTTAATCTCGACCGTCACGCGCTCCTCACCCAGACGCTGGTTGAGCATCGAGGCGGCGGCATCGATAAGGTCGAGTTTCTGCTGGAACTTGGCGGCGTCATGGTCGCGGACGATATAGCGCGCTGTGGCGTGATCGACGGTCGCAGATACGCCCTCAAGGTGATAAAAGCCCTCGTAGCCTTCCGTATACTCCGGGCGCTGCACGTAGGGGAGCAACGCGTTGAAGTCGCAGAACAGATTGCCTGCGTTGACCATACGGCCTTTGGCGTCGCCCGGGTGGATGGACTGGCCCTCAAAGCGGACGGTCACCTCGGCGGCATTGAAGCACTCCCACTCCAGCTCGCCGATGGGGCCGCCGTCGACCGTGTAGGCGTACTTGCAGCCAAAGGTATCGATATCCAACAGCTCGGCTCCGTGGCCGATCTCCTCGTCAGGGCAGAAGCAAATGCCGAGTGCGGGATGGGGCAGAGAAGGGTCCTGAGCGATACGCGCGACAAGCGACATGATCTCGGCGACGCCCGCCTTGTCGTCTGCGCCCAGCAGCGTGGTGCCATCGCTGCAGACCAAGTCCTCACCCGCGAGGTCATTCAGGGCGGGAAGCTTGGCGGTGCTCATGGCAACGGGCTTACCGTCAACCGCGCCGCAGACCAGGTCGCCGCCTTCGTAGTGTACGATGTGCGGCTTCACGCCGGCGCCCGGTGCAACTTCGGTGGTGTCGAGATGGGCGATCAGGCCCAGGGCGGGCTTGTCCTCAGCGCCCACACTTGCGGGGATATGCGCGCAGACATAGGCGTGCTCGGTCACGTGGGCATCTTCCGCACCAAGCTCGCGCAGTTCTTCAGCCAGTACGTTGGCAAGATCAAACTGAACGGCGCTCGAGGGTACCTGGTCACAGTTTGCATCCTCGGACTGCGTGTTGATCTGGACGTAGCGCAAAAAGCGCTCGAGGACATCGGGGCTCGTGGTGGTGTTTTCCATAAAGACCGCTCCAATCTTGGTCGTCGTGTGCAACAAGAACTCTAGCACGGTATGCCACGGCATACCACGACGCTTGGATGGGGTAGAATCAGCCATTGAATGCAGAAGGGACGGAAGATCATGGATACGACAAATAGCTCGCGCGAACTACATCTGACGGTGGCGAACGAAGACTACTTGGAGTGCATGGTTCGCATTGAAAGCGAAGAGGGGGAAACCAACGGCGTGCGATCGGTCGACATCGCGCAGCGTCTTGGCGTCTCCAAGGCATCGGTCAATAAAGCGGTTTCGGCGCTCAAGGCATCCGAGCTTGTCGAGCAATCGCACTACGGCAAGGTAATCCTGACCGATCGCGGCCGCGAGGTTGGCACGGCTATCTGGTACCGTCATCGCCTCATCCGTACGTTTTTGGTTCAGGAGCTCGGTGTCGAATTTGAGCGAGCCGATTCCGAGGCCTGCATGATGGAGCATGCGCTATCCGAGGACACGATGAGCCGCTGGCTCGCCTATCTCGAAAAGCAGGGAATCAGCGTCGAGGAATAGCGGGATATATATGGATACGAGTTATTACAACCGCTTTGGTGCCGAGGAACTTGCGCGCCGCTTGTCGAGCGAGACCTTGTTGGCGCAGGGCCCCATGGGCAGTGTCTTGTTGAGTGAGTACGATGCCGCCGACATTCCACCGGCGTTTTGGAATCTGGCAGAGCCGCAGACCGTTTCTCGTATCCATCGCTTGTATGTCGTCGCCGGCGCGCAGGTGCTCATTACCAACACCTTTCAGGCATCAAGCTATGCCCTCAAGCACGACCAGATTGCGCCGTCCGTGGCGGAGGTCAATCGCGGGGCCGTCGACGATGCCCGCCAGGCGCACCCTCAGCTGCTGCTGGGCTCGATGGGCCCGATCGGTATTGAGTGGTTTGCCGAGGACTCTGCCGAGTATCGTGAAATCCGAGGCATTGCGCGCGAACAGGCGCACGCCTTGCTCAATGCCGGCGTTGACGGTCTGCTGATCGAGACGGTGACGTCTATCCGTAATTTGCAGCCCATGCTTGCCGGCGCTCGAGATGCCGCCGACGGCATGCCTGTTCTGGTGAGTTTTGTCGTTGACGATAAAGGCGACCTGTTGGGCGATGGCCTCAACATCGAGGCAGCCGTTTTGTACGCCGAAAAACACGGCGCAAACTCGGTTGGTGTTAATTGCTGTTCGCTTGCGGCCGCGAATGCGGCGGTGCCCAGGATGGTTGCATCGGCGACTACTCCCGTCACGGTGCGTCCCAACGTGGGCGATCCGGTCCAGACTCAGGATGGCCCCGTATGGCACGAGAACCCCGAAGCTTTCGCGCGCGCATGCATCGAATGGAGGCATGCCGGTGCCGCAATGGTGGGCAGTTGCTGTGGAACCACGGCAATCACTACGGCAGCGATGGCCGAGGCGCTCGATATATAAAGGGCAAAACCGCTCCATACGGGGCGGTTTTTTATTGCCTGCATGTCCTCGGCAGCATTTGCCCAAATGGTGAATGCTGGTGCCGGCAGGTTGCCGAGTGCATGTTGCGGGTATACCCCATGCGTACCATGATCCAAACACTGTGAGGTGTCTGCGCGTGTGCGCGATAATTCATTTTGGAACTGACGGTTGGCGCGCTCGCGTCGATGAGGACTTCACTGCCGATAACGTTGCCCGTATCGCCGATGCCGTCGGCGAGTTGTGGCAAAAGACCAATCCGGGCAAAACGGTATATATAGGGTTCGACACCCGGCCCCTGGCGCGCGAGTTCGCTGAGCTTGCGGCGGGCGTGCTAGCAGCGCACGAGCTGGACGCCGTGCTCGCTTCGCGACCTGTTCCGACCCCTGCCCTTACGTGGGCGGCGGCTTATGACGGTGAGGCGTGCGGCGCGCTCATGGTGACGGGGTCCCATCATCCGCAGGGTTATCTGTGCCTCAAGATTCGCATGGGTGACGGCTCGACCGCCAACCAGGATGTCATCGAAGAGCTCGAAGAGGCCATGGCTCCCGAGCCAATGGGGATCGAGGGGCAATATCGCACCGCGGATATCATTCCTGACTATATGCAGGCGGTGGCATCATTTGTCGATGCCGAAGCCATCCGCGCCGCGCACCTGCGCGTGGTTGTTGATCCCATGGGCGGCGCAGCCCAGGGCTATCTAGCTGACTTGCTGCGCGAGCTTGGCGTTGAGGTGCACGAGATTCACGCCGGGCAGGCGTCTGACCAAGAAGATATCTGCCCCGACCCCGTTGAGCCTTGGGTGGACGCTTGCGAGCGCGCGGTTATCGAGGACGGAGCTTGCGCTGGCCTGGTGACCGACGGCGACGCCGACCGTATCGGCGCGGTTGACGAGCGCGGCAGATATATACATCCGCATCAGATCATGGCGCTCGTTTTGGGCGACTTAGTTCAATTTCGTAACTTGGAGGGGCGCGTCGTCGTCAACCTTTCATGCTCGACGCTCGTGCGTCGCATTGCCGAGGCGCTTGGCTGCCGCGTGACCGTCAAACCAGTCGGTTTCAAATATATAGCGGCGGAGATGAAGAAGGGCGGCGTCCTCATAGGCGGCGAAGAAGCCGGTGGTATCGGCATCGCCGCGCATATGCCCGAGCGCGATGGAATCCTCGCCTGTCTGATTCTGTGTGAGCTTATGGCAAAGACGGACGCGCCTTTGGGCGTTCTGGTCGACCAACTCGAGGACAGTTTTGGTAAGACGAGTTACGGTCGACGCGATTTACGCCTTGAGGCCGAAGATGCCGAAACGTTACGAACCCTGCTGCCGGGCGTAAACCCCAAGTCGATTTGTGGCAAGGTGCCGCAAAACGTTAGTCATATGGATGGATTGCGTTTGGCATTCGAGGATGACACATGGCTGCTGGTCCGTCCTAGCGGGACCGAACCAGTGGTGCGCGTCTACGCCGAGGGGTTCTCGGTGGAAGAACGTGATGAGTTGCTCGATGCTGGCTGTGCTTTAGCTAGGGGGACGTATCCGCTTTAACCATGAGACTGCCTTATATAAAGAGATGCTCGGCGAGCGGTAGGTAACGGCTGGCAAACGTTAGTCGGATCCCAAGATGTGTAGGAAATGTGTACGCCCAGATTCCCGCCCACGGGGCCCCTCCGGTCTGGCAATATATCTCCTTGCCGCGCGGCCCGGTGGAACCGGATGAGCCGCCAGGCGTGCACCTTGAGAACCGGATACTGCGAGGATGGACACATTGAGTGTCGCATCCGGGCAGACATCGAACCATTTGAAATGGTCTAACTTGGATTTGTTTTTCGCAAGGCCGCCGAGAGGCGGCCCCGAGAAATTCCTTTTCC
>JAIHTM010000316.1 GCA_022713905.1 Collinsella sp. | reverse complement strand
CCTCGCCAACCCGCAGCTCGACGGGCACGCGGACCTGATCTGGCAGCTGCACGCCGTCTACTGGCGCAACAAGCGCCTCGGCCATCCCAAGGCCGTCGGTCTGCTGATCCAATACGCCCGGGCATGGGCCGCCCGCAATCCCGGCGAAACGGCCATAGGGCGGCTCCGGCCACATGCACAGGAGCCCTTGCCGGGGCGTCGGCCATGAACGGGCGGGACGTGATGCCGGCATGCGCGAGGATCGCCGCGGTCGACCCGGACCTCGCCGACCGAATGTGGAACACCGTGACGGACCCGGACGGCCGGGACCTGATCGACGAACGGATGCGGGGCAAGGGCCGCATGCTGTGTGCCGCGTGCCCCATGCGCCTCGACTGCATCAGCCGCGCTCTCGTCAACGGCTGGAAGGACAAGGCCGTGTACGGCGGGCTCGACTATGCGAGCCGCTGGATCCTCGCCCGACTGATCGCCCGCGACCTGCACATCGACATGTCCGGCCTGCACCGGATCACGCCGCACCGGATCCGCGAATGGCTGGCCGCCAACCCGGACTGGGGCGAACGCATGCGCCGGGACGGCAGGGACTACTGGCGGTCCGTCAAACGCCGCCAACGCTCCCGCCGCGAATACACGCACGACGACCCGCTCTTCCTCCCGACCGAACCCGTGCCGGACGGCCTGGTCCAGGGCAGCCTCTTCTGACCGCCGCCACCGCAGTCCGAGTGGACTGCGGCACAGGCCACGATACCGAAAAACCAATTAACCGATTTACCGAAAACAGTACAGGCCGGAATACCGGAACCAACGAACCATGCCACAGGCAATCCCATTTAAGCGTTGCGGCGCATATAACCACAACGCTTATGTGAGGTATTCAGGTCGAAGCGCAAGGTAATGCCTTCAACCGACTGGATACCGCGATACCGGAACCGGTAAATACCGAAAAACCGTAAAACCAAAATAAGGAGAAACCGATGAACGACAAGAAGAACCGCGAGCCGATGGTCATCGCATTGGCGACAGGCAAGGGCGGCAGCATGAAGACCACAAGCGCCGTGTTTCTGGCCTGCGCCCTCGTGGACCAGTCCCGGGGCGAGCAGCACGTGCTCGTCGTCGACGCGGACGTGCAGGGCGACGCGAAGGACTGGTGGTACAGGGCCGACGAGCTGGGTGATCCGTTGCCGTTCGACGTGATGTCCGCCGCGCCGGCCGACATCACGCACCTGCGCGGGATCAACGACAGGCTCGACGACCCCGTCGACTGGGTGCTGATCGACTCCGCCCCATACGGGCGCGCATTGGACGAATCGGTGAACAACGCGGACCTCGTGGTCATCCCGTCGAGCCCCAGCCGCATCGATCTCGACCAGGCGGTCGGGGTGAAGAACCTGTGCGACCGGCGCGGCGTCCCCTCCGCGATCCTCCTGTGCCGCACCGAGGCCAACACGACGGCCCTGCGCGACGCGCTGGAATGGATCGACGCCGCGGGCATCGCGTGCTTCGAGACGCTGATCCCGAAGCGCCAGGACATCCTCAACGCGAAATCCACCCGGCCCCGCGGGTCCCGCCTGCACGAATACCGGGACCTGGCCGGCGAACTCAAGCAGACCATGCGACAGCTCAAGGACAAGGAGGAGGACCTGTGAGGAACATGAACCTGACGCCCCGGCCGCGCGACCTGACCGCGCTGCTCAACAGCGACCGGACGGATACCGCGATACCGGAACCGGTAGATACCGAAAAACCGAATACCGCAATGCCGAATACCGAAAAAACGAAAAACCGGAAGGACGAAAAACCGGAATCCGGGGAGGGCTGGGTGAAGACCAGCGTGAGCCTTCGCGCCTCGACCCGACGCCGGCTCAAGACCTGGGCCGCCGCGCACGACATGCGCATCCAGGAGGTATTGGAGGACGCTCTGGACTCGTATCTGTCCTGACCCATCGATCCCCGTGACGATCCCCGCCACGGGGATTCACGTTTCCGGGTCAGACAGCGGCGGCGTGCCGCGAATATCGATGGCATCATCGCCGCTTTCGCCGACCATCCGGCTGGTTTCGAGGGTTTCTGCGCGGACATGTTCCGTTCGCTCGGATACACGACCGAGGTGACCCCTGCCTCCAGGGACGGTGGATACGACATCCTGCTGCGGGGCCGGGACGGCGTCATGTCCATCGTTGAATGCAAACCCGGATTCAACTTGTAAGTGCAACGGCTGGTTTCGGGTCGGCTTGTTTTGATTGTAGCTTGGCCATCTCCTCGTCCCATACCTCGTTGGGCGTTTTGGATCCGAGGAGCTTCATGGGGGTGTCGTTGATCTCCCCGACGATCGCGTCGAGCTCGTCCTGCGTGAGATCCTCGAAACTGGTTCCCTTGGGCAGATAGCGGCGGATCCTGCCGTTCCTGTTCTCGTTGCTGCCACGCTGCCAGGAACTGTACGGGTCGGCGAAGTACGTGAGCATGCCCAGCGCC
>JAIHTM010000018.1 GCA_022713905.1 Collinsella sp. | reverse complement strand
AACAGGTTGAAGGCCAAAATGATCACCATCAGCAAGAGCGCGGTGCCGTAGGCTGCGTTCATGTTGATGCCGTCGTTGGCAAGCAGGTACAGGTGAACCGTCATGGGGCGGCCGGAATCGAGCGGCGAGATCGGCAGGTTGATGGCCTGACCCATGGTGTAGAGAACAACCGCGGTCTCGCCGATGGCGCGACCGATGGCAAGCACGATGCCGGTGGCGATACGGCCAAAGGCAGACGGAAGTACGATCTTTGAGACGACCTGCCACTTGGTGGCGCCCAAGCCGTACGCACCCCAACGGATATAGCGCGGTACGGCGCGAATGGCTTCCTCAGTGGTGCGCATGACGATGGGGAGCATCAAAAGTGCGAGCGCCAGAGCGGCCGAGATCATCGAAAGGCCCAGACCCATGGCCTCGACAAACAAGGCGTAGCCAAACAGACCCATAACGATGGAGGGCACCGATGCCAGGGCGTCGGCGGCATAGCGAATGAGCTCGACGACCTTGCCCTGCTTGGCGTACTCGGCCAGATAGACCGCGGCCAGCACGGCGATCGGCGTGCAGATGAGCATGGCGAGCGCCGTCACGTAGACAGTCGAGACGATCGTCGGCCAAATACCGCCCTCGGCATTTACGCCCTGGGGCCAACCGAAGATAAAGTCGAGCGAGATATGCGGCAGACCGTTAACGACCACGTAGGCGATGATGGCGACCAGCACCAGCGTGGTGATATATGCCGCGGCGCGGAACACGCCGAGCATGATCTTGTTTGATAGGTCCTTGTTGATACGGCCCTTCTTACCGTGGGAAAGGGCACGCTTGATGCGCTCGCGCGACGAGGTCGTATCGACCGTCGTGTCAACGGAATCGGACATAGCCTACCCCCTCTTCTTTTTGGAAATCAAACGGACGATGCCCACCAGCGCGGCGGAGATGATAAACAGGACCACGCCCATGCCAAACAGGGCAGAACGATGCAGGCCCGAGGAATAGCTCATATCGAGCGCGATCTGGCTCGTGAGCGTCGAGATGGGGCTCGAGATGCTGTCCGGGATGACCGGGGCGTTACCCACGACCATAAGCACGGCCATGGTCTCGCCGATAGCGCGACCCATGCCCAGCACGATAGCGTCCACGATGCCCAGCTTGGCCGCCGGCAGCACGACCTTGTAGATGGTCTGCCACTTGGTGGCACCCATGGCATAGGATGCCTCGCGGATGCCCATGGGAATGGAGTTAAGGGCATCGATGGTAAGCGTGGTGATGGTGGGGACAATCATGATGGCGAGCACGAACCAAGCCGTCAGCGCACCAAAGCCAAGGCCACCAGTCAGCTGAGCGATAAACGGGCGAATGATGATCATGCCAAAGAAGCCGTAGATAATGGAGGGGATGCCCGCCAGCAGGTCGACGGCGGGGCTGATGAGCTTGCGCACGCGCTTGCTGGCAATCTCAACCAGATACACGGCGGTGCCCACGCCCAGGGGGACGCCCATGGCAAGGGCGCCGACAGTCACCAGACCCGAGCCGGCAAGCAGCGACATAATGCCGTAGTGGCCCTCGGAAGGTGCCCATGTAAAGTTAAAGAAGCCTGCCAGGCCAATATCGGTAAAGACGGGTAGGGCCGAGTACGTGGTAAAGACAAAAATCAGGATGACGGTGACGACCGCCAGGAACGCGCAGGCAAAGAAGATCCACTGCAGTGCCTTCTCTTTAAGATAGGTGCTGCGCGATACCAGTGCCAGCTCACGCTTCTTGGGCGCCTGAGCCGTCTGCTCAGCCTGGGAGTTTTCCCGTGCCTCCATGCTACTCACTCCCCTTCCCATCGTTCGTGACGGGAATAAAGCCCGCCTCGCGAATCTGCTTGTCCATCTTCTCGGACGTCACGTAGTCGATGTAATCCTGAGCCTGCTTGGAAGGCGTTCCCTTCACAAAGAAGTAGAGGTCGCGCGAAATGGGATACCCGCCGCTTGCAACCGTCTTCTCGGAGGCCTCAACATGATTGACCGAAACGGCCCTAACCGAAGTCTTGGCGTTGAGGCTATCGACGAAGCCCAGCGAAATGTAGCCGATGGCCCCACGCGAACGGGACACGACATCACGCACCTGGCCCGTACCCGAAAGAACGGCGGACCGGCGATCGAACGGCGTGCCGTCCATCACGATGGTGCGGAAGGCCTCACGCGTACCGGAAGCCTCATCGCGGTTGATAACCTGAATCTTCAGGTCCTCGCCACCGACCTCTTTCCAGTTGGTGATCTTGCCGGCGTAGATGTCGCGGAGCTGCTCGGCCGAGAGGTTCTCGACAGGGTTGTCCTCATTCACGATGACCGCGATGCCGTCATGGGCGATAACGATTGGAGTCAGGCCCAGATCCTGTTCGTCGGCATTGAGCCCACGGGAGGAGCTCGCGATATCAGCCGTGCCGGCGCTGACGGCCTCGATGCCGGCAGAGGAGCCAAGGCCGGAGACGAGCACGTCGATGCCGGTCTCCTCCTTAAAGCCCTCGGCCGCAATCTCGGCGATAGGAAG
The DNA here is from genome assembly GCA_022713905.1 of Collinsella sp. Lineage (GTDB taxonomy): Bacteria > Actinomycetota > Coriobacteriia > Coriobacteriales > Coriobacteriaceae > Collinsella. The sequence goes on along the minus strand of JAIHTM010000018.1, from coordinate 16,683 downwards.
GCACGTCGTGGAGCCAGCCACGGTAATGGAAGAGGTAGAAGATCCCGAAGAACAGGCGCACAGCGTAAGCGTAAGCACAGCCGCGCTCAGGACCGATACGATCTTTCTCATAGCATCACGCCGATCGCAGCATGGCGCCCACAGGTGCCGTCCTCGTTACGGTAGGAATAAAAGCGGTCGTTCTGACGCACAGTCGAAAGCTGGGTATCCACGATATTATCCGCGTCCACACCGGCATCTACCAGCGCCTCACAAATGGCAGCGGAAAGATCGAGCATGCGAGAGGCACTCGCATCGATGCAAGAGAACTCGACGGCAAAGCAATCCATGAGCTCCTGGGATACTTCATATTCGTCACCCAAGATATGGGGGCCGATATAGGCGGAAACGTCGCTCGCATCGCAGCCGGCAGCATCGCAAAGCGCCTGGCACGCCTTGGCGGAAATACGTGCAATCGTACCCTTCCAACCGGAGTGCACCACGGCAAATCCGCCAGGGGCCACCAGCACCACGGGAACGCAGTCGGCAAAGCAGAGCAGCACGGGCACGTTATGCGCCGTACAGACGATGGCATCGCAGCCCTCGGCAATCTGCTCGCGGACGTCCTCAAGGTCATCGGCGCCGTTCGAGGTCACCGCAACGATATGGTCACCATGGACCTGATTGGGAACAAGCAGGTTGTGTTCGCACTCTACAGCTCCCATAGCGTCGAGCGCACGTCGACGATTTTCTTGAACAGCAAAGGGGTCATCGCCTACATGCGAGCCCAGGTTGAGCGAGGAGTACGCATCTTCGGAAACGCCACCGGTGCGCTCGGTAAAGGCAAAACGAACATCGGCCGTCGCGCCCTCCACCAACGTAACTCCATCATGGTCGACACGCGAAACGTTGTCCGCACGTGCTGCCATACTAAAGCCTCCTAATAACACAAGTACCGCGGCATCGCCGCTGCAGCCCGCATGTACGCGGCTGTCATACTTCCCTAAAAGGATACCCGCTGCACAAAGGGCAAACGTAAAGGGAACGTAAGGAGATTGGAGGTTTTCGTTTACAAAAGCGAAACAAAAAAGGGATGCATCCAAATGGACGCATCCCCATGAAAAACGTTGAGAACAACCGATTAGAAGCTGCCGCGCTTCAGGAAGTCGGGAAGCTCGAACTGATCGTTGCCGAAGTTAGGAAGCTCGGTGCCACCGACGTTGCGGGTCGGAGCGGCCTGAGCCGGGCTCGTGGCAGGAGCGGTGCGCTGCGGCTCAGCGGAGGCAGCGGCCTTGCTCTGAGACTGCTGAGCAGCAAAGAGCTCGTCCTGACGGTTGACGTTGGAGTCGGAGAAACCCGTAGCGATGACGGTGATACGCACCTGATCGCCCAGGGACTCGTCGACAACGGTACCGAAGATGATGTTGGCCTCGGGGTCGACGGCGTTGGCGACAACGTCGGCGGCGTCGCTGATCTCCTGGATGCCCAGGTCCTTGGAACCGGCGATGGAGAGCAGCACGCGCGTGGCGCCATCGATGGAGCTCTCGAGCAGCGGGCTGGAGATGGCCTGCTGGGCAGCGTCGACGGCACGGGTGTCCCCAGAAGAGGTACCGATACCCATCATGGCGGTACCGGCCTGCTTCATGATGGTCTTAACATCGGCGAAGTCCAGGTTGATGATACCGGGGACGGTGATGAGGTCGGTGATGCCCTGGGTGCCCTGGGAAAGGACGCCATCGGCAATCGCGAAGGCCTCGAGCATGGTGGTCTTCTTCTCGGCGATGTCGAGCAGCTTATCGTTGGGGATGACGATCATGGTGTCGACGCAATCGGAGAGGGTCTTAATGCCCTCCTCGGCGCTCTTCTTGCGCTTGCGGCCCTCGAAGGTGAAGGGCTTGGTCACGACGGCGACGGTCAGCGCACCGACCTCGTTCATTGCGATATCGGCAACGATGGGAGCAGCGCCGGTACCGGTGCCACCGCCCTCGCCGCAGGTGATGAACACCATATCGGCGCCAGCGAGAGCCTCGGCAATGTCGTCGCGGGACTCATCGGCAGCCTTGCGGCCAACCTCGGGGTTGGCGCCGGCGCCCAGGCCGCGGGTAAGGTCGGTGCCGATGTGCACCTTGATATCGGCATCAGAGATCGCGAGCGCCTGAGCATCGGTGTTGATGGCGACAAACTCGACGCCGCGGATGCCCTCTTCGATCATTCGATTGACCGCGTTGGTACCGCCGCCGCCGACGCCGACCACCTTAATGACGGCAAGGTAGTTGTTGATCTCTGTCTCGTGCATGTCGGTCCTCCGAACAAAGGTTATAGCCATAGCATGGGTCGACCCCTGCGCACATTAACCTTCAGGTTGAAAGTAAATGCAAAGGTAAACCGTATTATGTTTGCACATTATGAACGTATCAGTCAAATAATTGGCCGTGAAAACCAAACAAACCAGATAAACGGCGTGGTATGGCCTGTCAACAAAGATCCAAAAGCCGCTATGAAGTGGGTGCGTTCCTAAACGTATAGTTGCCCGGAGAACGCACGTTGATATACGTCACGCCCTCTACCTGCGAAAGCAGCTTGGTGACAATGCGCTCCTTCTTGGCAATATCGTCCGAATCACCCAGCGACACCTCAATACCGTTATTGAGGTTTGCCGAGATGGCCTCGACCGAAGGCGTGGAAATATCCTTGACTTGTCCCAGAAACTCGCTCGAAAAACCGCGTACGTAGTCCAAGCCGGCCTTAACGGCCTTGGAGCTCACCACCTGGCCAGAGACCGGGGCGACATCGGCCGATACATCGGTCAACAGCACGGCACCGTAGTGCTTGGCCAGTGCCAGCGCGGCATCAATGCCAGTCAGGGTGTTTGAGCCCTGACCCGTCGTGATGACGTTGCCCTGGTCATCCACCTCAACCGAGGTCGAAAGCGGAGCGATCCAGGTGTCGTCGTCGCCGATGGCCCAGGCAAGGTCGTCCGAGCTGATATAGGCGATTGCGACAACCTTGCGCTCCGTCGGCGTAATGATAAGCGTATGGGGAAACTGGCGCTGGACATCAACACCCGAAACCCACGGGTTCTGTTTGAGGTCCTCGGTAATCTGATCGGGGTCGACGTTAAATAGCGACGTGCCCTCAGGCAAATCAATCAACTGAATGGCATCGTGCTTGGTCACATGCTCGCTGCCTTGAATCTGAATGTCGGTAGCGGCAAACAATCCAGAGTTGATCACTACGATGGCAATGACGACGAGCACAGCCAAGGCGGCCAAAACGCCGCCCACGATTTTGCCTTTGCCCTTAACGGCAGGAACGGCATCGGTCGTCTTATTAGCCATGGCCCCCAGTGAAGTCAGCGGGTTGACGCCCTTTTTACTCGAAGATTTCTTAGCGGCAGCCGGTACCGATGTCAGCGAGCGCGGTTTCGATGCGCCCAGCGTGCGACCTGGACGCGGCGCTTTAGTTCCCGTCGAGGGCTTGGGGGTTGCCATGGGACGGGCAGGCTTGGCGCCCATAACAGGCTTTGACGTCACCGAGGGACGCGAGGACTTTTTTGCGGCCGGACGATTACCGAGCTGCGAGCCGACGACCGGACGACTGGTCTGTCGAGCATGCCCGACAGACTTAGAGTGCGCAACGGTATTACGTTGAGGTTTGGCAGGCACGCCGGAACGCCCTCCGGCGCGGCGGAAGGTGGGTTTCGATGCTCTAGAAGCCGAGGAATTTAACTTCCGGTCTGAGCTCGATGCCATACGCCTCCCTCACCTTTCCGTGCACATGTCTAATAACCGCGGCAACGTCATCGGCCGAGGCAGTTCCGTTATTAACGATAAAATTAGCGTGAACGGGCGAAACTTCCGCGCCGCCAATCGAAAAACCCTTTAATCCACAATCCTCGATAAGCTTGCCCACACTCGCATCGGGCGGGTTGCGAAAGACAGACCCGCAGGATGCGCGACCCATGGGCTGCGTACGCTTGCGCCTTGTAAGGTACCGCTCCATGCGCTCGCGAATGTCGGCCTTGGGCGCCGGTTTAAGCTTGAGCACGCACTCGAGGATGATCTCATTGCGGGGAAGGCTACATTCGCGGTAGCCCCAAGTGATCTCGGACCCCGCATAATGCTTGATACCGGATGCCGGGTCAAACGTTACGACATCCTCAACCAGCGAGCCAATCCACTCGGTCCGTGTGCCGGCATTCATAGATATCGCACCGCCGACCGAACCAGGGATGCCAACGGCAAACTCAAGGCCCGAAAGGCTGCGAGACAGGGCATCGTTGACCAGGCGCGCAAACATCACGCCCGCACCGACCGTCAGCATACAACCGTCATCGGCAACAACCGTGCGCTGAAACTCACGTCCGAGCGAAATGACGGCACCGCGATAACCGCCATCGGCAACCAGCAGATTGGAGCCCTTGCCGATGATGACCCACGGCACCTGCTCGCGATCGAGCACCGCCACGGCGCGACGGAGGGCATGATAGCTATGGCACGTCACAAAGAGGTCGGCCTTGCCGCCGATACGATAGCTCGTATGACGCGCAAGGCGCTCGTCCTCGATCACATCCGTGTCGATCATGCCCGAGAGCGCCATGACGGCGTTAAACAGACCCATTAGACTTAAGCGTCTTTCTTGGCAGTCAGATACTCAATGAACTCGGGACCGACGGTCGTAACGTCGCCGGCACCCATGGTGAGCAGCAGGTCGCCCTCGCCCACCATCTGCTCGAGCTCCTGATTGAGCTCAAGACGGCTGGAGCAGTACACGACCTCCTTGCCAGGATGCTTGGCGCGCACGGTATCGGCGAGCATCTTAGAGGTGACACCCGGAATGGGCATTTCGCCAGCCGAGAACACATCAATCAGCAGCAGTTTATCGGCATTGGCAAATGCATCGGCAAAGTCGTCGCACAGGGCCTGCAGGCGCGAATAGCGGTGCGGCTGGAACACGACGTCGACGTGTTTGTAACCCAGCGACGAAGCGGCGGCAAGCGTCGCCTTGATCTCGGTGGGGTGATGGCCGTAATCATCGACCACGGTGATGCCATCGATATCGCCCACGTGGGTAAAGCGACGGCGGACGCCCTCAAAGCTCGAGAGCGCCTTGGCGGCGGCGTCAATGTCAAGGCCCAGGACATGGGCGACGGTGAGCACGGCCGTGGCGTTGAGCATGTTGTGGCGACCGGGATTGCTCTTGATCTCCACAGCGTGCTCAGTGCCGTCCTCAAAGCGAACGATAAAGTCACTCTGGATGCCCTTGACATCCGGGTGCACGCAGACGATGTCGTTGCTCTCGGCAAAACCGTAGGAAAGCACGTGACGGCCTGTCGACTTGGCGAGCTCGACCAGATGCGGGTCCTCGCCGCAGACGATGACGGTGCCGTCCTCGCCCACCAGGCTCATGAATTTGGCGAAAGTTGCCTCGATCTCCTCGATACCCGAGTAGTGATCGAGGTGGTCGGCCTCGACGTTGGTCACAATGACCACGTTGGGGTTCAGGAACAGGAAGGAGCTGTCGGACTCGTCGGCCTCGGCGACAAAGTAGTCGCCCGAGCCGTTCTTGCCGTTCGTGTCATAGCCCTCGACGATGCCGCCGATCAAGAAGCTCGGATCCAGACCCATGCGGTCGAGCATGGTGGCGCACATCGAAGACGTGGTGGTCTTGCCATGCGTGCCGGCAACAGCGACGGTGGTGTAGCCGTGGCCCAAAGCAGAGAGCATCTTGGCACGGGGCCACACGGGAATACCAAGCTCGCGAGCGCGCACGAGTTCAGAGTTGGACTCCGGAATAGCGGTGGAGACAACAACCACGTCGGGCTTGACCTCGTCGATCGTGGCGGCCTCATGGCCCACATGCACCTTCACGCCAGCGCGGGTAAGCTGGCGGATATAACGTGACGTCTTAAGGTCGGAGCCGGTAACGGCATAACCGCGCTCGTGCAGAACGAGGGCGATGCCGCTCATGCCGGCGCCGCCGATACCGATAAAGTGGGCGCTCTTAAACTCGGGCGCGGAGGTTGCAGTCTGGGAATCAGCCATGTGCTCGTGTACTCCTTGCGTAAACACTGCCTGTAACCCATTAACTGTACCGCACCTACCGCATCAGCGCGAGGGCGACCGACAATATCCCGTCTAACTAACGCAAACCCTCTACCGCATCCGCCAGAAGAGCGGCGGCCCTATCCTGAGCCAGACCACGCGCCGCCTGACGCATGGCGTCGCGCGCCGCCGCGTCATCGACCAGATGCAGCAGCTCATCGGCAAAGGCAGAACCGTCGATATCGGCATCGGCGCAGAGCACGCCGGCCCCGGCGTCGACCAGATACCGGGCATTGGTGGTTTGGTGGTCGGCCGTCGCATGCGGATACGGCACGAGCACTGAGGGCACAGCGAGCGCAGCGATCTCGGCCACGCTCGATGCGCCCGAACGCGAGAGCACCAAATCGGCAGCAGCCAGCATATCGCCCATGTTGTCGATGTAAGGCTGGACGCGGTAACGCTTCGCCTCCTCGGGCGTCAGCGCCAAAGCGCGCTCGGTCTCCTCAAAGCCGTCGGCACCCGTCGAATGCAACACATAGAGGTTCTTGCGCGAAAGCAGCTCGTTTTTGAGCGAGGCAACGCGCTCGTTGAGATGCTGAGCACCGAGCGAACCACCAAAGACGAGCAGAAGCGTCGCGTCCTCGGGCACACCGAGCGTCTTGCGACCGCGGGCGCGATCGCCCTCGATCACCGAACGACGCACGGGATTGCCCGTCATGAGCACATGGTCGGGGTCGCCCTCGCACTCAAAGACCGCGCGGGCCGCAGGTACCGAAATGCACACGCGGGCGGCATGTGAGTTCATCATCTTGTTGGCCAGACCCGGAACAGAGTTCTGCTCGTGCAGCAGATACGGAACGCCGGCGCCCTTGCACCAACCCAGCAGCGGGACCTCAACGTAAGCACCAAAGCCGATGGCGGCATCGGGCTTACCGACCTTCGAGAAGTGACGGGCAAGCGCGCGCTTCGCCTTGTTGACGCGCCACAGCGAGGTCAGCGCCGTCCAGGGACGGGAGCGATCGAAGCCCGTGACCGTGATGGGCACAAAATCGAATCCTGCCTCGGGAACCAGACGGCCCTCGAGCTTGCGCGATTGGCCCACGAACACAACGTGATGACCGCGGTCACGCAGCTCCTCGGCCAAGGCGAGCGCGGGGTTGATATGTCCTGCCGTGCCGCCAGCTGCAATAGCAACGGTCATCTTATCGGTCATGGTAATCCCTTCGTACACGCGGCCCCTGGTCATCGGTGCGCAAACGCGCCGACGGGTCCGAATTCAAATCGATTCGATTATATCCGCCGCCCGCATTGCGAGGAGTGGGGCGCTGCGGACGACCTTGCGGCGCCGTTCGCTGACGCGGACGAGCTGCCGGCTCGGTCGCAGAGCCATCCAGGACGGTAAAGCCGTTACGCGAAGATCGCTCACCGCGCACATGGGGCACGCCGGCGGTACTCTCATCCATAACGGCAAAGCTCTCGCGACGACGGTCGTATTCATCGCGACGGGCGCTCTCATACGAAACGCGCAGGATCAGACCGGCGAGCATAAGCGACACGATAATCGAGGAGCCGCCGTAGCTAATAAACGGCAGCGGCTTGCCCGTCATGGGAAACACATTGAGAATGCCCAGCGCGTTGATCAAAAACTGCACCGCAAGGATGACCGCGGAACCCGATGCCATAAGTGCTCCGCGACGGTCGGTCGCCTGCTCGGCAATGCGAAACGCCGAGTAGATCAGCATCGCAAACACCAAGAAGAACAGCACGGTTCCGATAAAGCCAACTTCCTCGCCGATAATAGCCAAGATGTAGTCGTTATGCGCCTCGGGCAAATACGAGTACTTCATGGTTGAGTTGCCGATGCCACGGCCGAACAGACCGCCCGAGGCAAAGGCCATGATGGCAAGCGTGGCCTGATAGCCGTCACCATACTCGTCAGCCCAAGGGTTCAAGGCAACCTGAATACGCACCATACGGTACGGCTCTGCGACAAGTGCAATCACGATCACGAGAATGCCGAAGATTAGCACGCCGATGATAAATCTGGGGTCGAGACCCGCAAACAACGCCATGCACATGAGGGTCAACAGGATGATCAGGACAGTACCGAAATCGGGCTGGATAAAGATCAGAAAGAGCGAAATACCCAGGTAGATGCCCATCTTGCGAAGGAATTCGTTGATGTTGCCACCGGGCGAAAAGAAGCGATCAAGCATGATGGCCGAATACGCAATGGCAAATGGCTTTAAAAACTCGGAAGGCTGGAACTGAATACCGGCGATGTTGAGCCAGCGCGTGGCGCCACGGCTGCCGCTGCCCACCAAGAACACCAGAAACAGTAGCCCTATCATGCCGATAAGGAAGATCCTAAGCACATCCTCCCCAAACCAGCTGTCCGGCAAAACGCGCACGATGGCAATCAGCGCCAGAACACCGACCACGGCAAACGCGGCCTGTCGACCCAGGAAAAACGTCGCCGAGCCATTCTCGTGCAGCGCCTCGACCGAAGACGCCGAGTACACCATCAGCAGACCAAAGCACACCAAAGTAAACAGGCAGGCCATAAATATCAGACGGGGGCGCATGATGCGGGCGGGAACGCCGGCAATATAGCGTTCGCTAAACGACTGCCCGCCGCGACCGGAACGCGGTGTGCTGCGCCGCGAGGAAGCACGGTCCGAGTCGGGCCTCCTCATACCTTGTCGGGGGCTCTCCTCTCTCACCGGCAACCCCTATTCCATTTGCGATTTCGCCGCAGCGGCAAGCTGGGCCACATAGTCCTTAAACACGCGGCCGCGCTCCTCATAGCCCGAGAACTCATCGAACGAAGAGCAGGCAGGAGAAAGTAAGATCACGTCGCCACGGCTCGACAGCGAACGGGCAACGTCCACGGCATCGCGTAGGTCATCCGCTTGGGCGATATCCACATCGCCATCGACATCGGCCTCGTCCATAGCGGCGGTAAAGCGCTCGCGCGCGTCGCCAAAGCAGACGACCGAGCGCACGTTATCCATAACAACGCGCGCGAAGTCCGTGAGCGGCGTGCCCTTATCGTGGCCGCCGAGCAGCAAGATCACGTTGTCATCGGGAAATGCCGTCAGTGCCTTCTCGACCGCGTCGGTGTTGGTCGCCTTGGAATCGTTGACGTAGCGCACGCCATCAATCTCGCCGCACGGCTCCACGCGGTGCTCGAGCGGCTGGAACGAGGCCAGACCGCGGCAGACACCATCGACATCGGCACCGACTGCCAAGGCAGCCGTGGCAGCACAAAGGGCATTGATAACATTGTGATAGCCCGAGATCTTGAGCTCGGATGTAGCGATGAGCGGGGTCTCGACGCCCTTCAGGCGCACGATCATCTTGCCATCGCGCACAAAGGCGACATCCTCACCCTCTGGCTCGTCAAAGGCAACCTTGCAGATGCGACGACCCGGCGTGTAGATGTACTCATCGAACTCGTGAATGCCGGCATCTTCGACGTCGACAACCGCCAGATCGTCATCGACCATATTGTCAAACAGTTTGATCTTGGCAAGCGCATAGTTCTTATGGCTCTTATGCCAGCCCAAGTGGTCGGGAGTGATGTTGAGCAGCACTGCCACACGAGGGTGGAGCTCGGTGGTCGTAGCAATCTGATAACTCGAGAGCTCAGCCACAAACCATTCGTTGTGGGCTCGGCCGTCAATCTCGTTGACCGGCGGCTCGCCGATGTTGCCGACAGCTACGCTGGCCTCGCCGGCAACCTTGAGCAGATAATCAGTCAGCGACGTGGTGGTCGTCTTGCCGTTGGTGCCCGTGATGGCAATCCAGTTATCGGGCGACAGACGATAGGCAAACTCTGGCTCACCCATAATCTGAGCGGCATGTTCGCGCCCGGCCTTAAAGAAGCCCGAGAACTCCGAGATGCCCGGGCACGTCACGCATACATCATAGGCGCCCTCGACCTGTTCGGTCCCATAGACAAACGACGCACCAGCAGCCTCGAGCGCACGCGTGGCGTCATTGGGCTCAGAGGTGCCGCCGCCATACACGGTAACGGCGTTTACGCGCTCGGGATGCGCCAGCGCCCAGCGGGCGACATCGAGACCGGACTTGCCCTGACCCAAAACGAGCAGGCTAAAGACATCAGCAAGAGGCATGAAAGACCACTATCCCAACTGGAAGAACAGAGCAAGGCCAACGGCGCCAAAGGCCGCAGCGATAATCCAAAAACGGATGACGACCTTGGTCTCGGCCCAGCCCTTCTTTTCGAAATGATGATGGATGGGTGCCATAAGAAAGACGCGCTTGTGCGTAAAGTGGAAGTAGACAACCTGAATCATGACCGACAGGGTCTCAACGATAAATAGGCCGCCGATGATGAGGGAGACGACCTCGGTGTTGGTCATGATGGACGTGCAGGCAAACGCGGCGCCCAGGGCAAGCGAGCCGGTATCGCCCATAAAGATGCTCGCCGGATAGCAGTTGAACCACAGAAAGCCCAAGCAGGCACCGGCACACGCGGTGCAGAAGATGGACAGGTTCACGTCTCCGTGCAAAAACGCCATGGCAGCCATGGCAAGCATGGCGATCATGGAGGTGCCGCCAGCAAGACCGTCAAGGCCATCGGTCAGGTTCACGGCATTAGAAAGACCGGCAATCATCAGCCAGCAAAAGACAATGTAGAGCCACGGGAACGAAAGGCCGCAGATGGTGGTCGAAAGAACACCGAGGTCAATCGTCAGGCCGCCGGGAAAACGAATCTCGGGGGCGACACCGCACCAGTTAACGGCAAGTACCGTAAAGGTGACACAGATAATGGTTAGGCCGATCATCTTGGCATGAGGCGTCAGACCGAGCGAGCGCCCATGCGTAACGGAGGTCAGGTCGTCGATCAGGCCCAGCACGCCGGTCGCCAGCGTGGCGAGCAGCACAAGCACGAGCTCGGTGGTGAGCTTGCCCATCAGCAGGCAGGTCAGCGAGATCGCGACGAGGATGACAACGCCACCCATGGTGGGCGTTCCCTGCTTAACCAAATGACGCTTGGGGCCGTCGGCACGAACCTGCTGGCCGATACCCTCGACCTTGAGTAGTTTGATCCACCACGGCATGAGCAGCAGCGCAATGGCAGCGGCGATGCCAAGCCCCAAAAAAGCCTGATACGTTGGATACGAGGGATTGCCGAACATGGGCTAGCACACACCTTCCACAAAGCGGTCGAGCTCAACAAAGCGGGAACCCTTGACCAGTACAACATCATGTTTTTCAAGCGCGCCGCCCATGCGGTCGAGCACCTGCTGATAATCGGAGAACACCTGGATGCGGTCCTCGTCCATGCCCATCATGCGCGCGGCATCGGCCATAAGCTGGGCCAGCTCACCACCCACGCACGCCAGCATGTCGAGCTTCTTGGCGGCGGCATAGGCGCCCACGAGCTCATGCATGCGAGGAGCCTCATCGCCCATCTCGCCCATCTCGCCCAGGATCGCCATACGAGACCCCGTGCACGAAAGCGAGCACAGTAGATCGAGACCAGCAGCCATGGATTCGGCGCTGGCGTTATAGGAATCGTCGATGACGCGGGCACCGCTCTTGGCGCGCTTGATCTCCTGGCGGTGCCCGGTGATCGTGAGGCCCCTAAAGGCAGCATCGATCTGCTCGGGCGTCACGCCCAGGCGATAGGCAACCGCGGCGGCCTTAACGGCATTTGGAACGGACTGCACGCCGGGGATGGCAAGCATGGTATCAATCGTCTCACCCTGGCCAAAATCGAGCGTAAAGACCGGACGGCCCTCGTCATCAACACGAATGTCGCGGGCACGGACCTCATCGTCGTCCGAGACGCCGGCCAGCATCACGTCGATACCAGCAGGCTGGGCGAACGTATCGCGAATGAACGGCGTAAAGTCGTCCTCGCCGCCCAAAACCAGCAGCGGCAAGAAGTCGCCGGCGGCGCACATGCCCTGGACAATCTCGGCCTTAGCGCGGGCGATGTTCTCGCGGCTGCCCAAAATGCCGATGTGAGAGGTACCAATCTTGCTCACGATGGCAAGGTTGGGATTGGCGGACTGGGACAGGCGCTCAATCTCGTGGAAATGGTTCATGCCCATCTCGAGCACCAGGACCTCGGTATCGGCCGGAGCGGAAAGCACCGTGAGCGGCATGCCGATCAGGTTATTGAAATTGCCCTTGGTGGCCCAGACACGATAGCGCTTGGCGAGCACAGCGGCGAGCACGTCCTTGGTCGTCGTCTTGCCGATGGAACCGGTAATGCCAACGACCAGGCAGCCAAGCTCCAGGCGATACGCGTGCGCCAAACGCAGCAGAAACTCCTCGGGATCATCGGTCAGCAGGATGGCGCATCCTTTGTCCTGCGCCAGCGAGACCAGCTCGGCCTCGGGCTCACGCGTCATCACGACGGCGCCGGCACCCGACTGGACGGCACGGGAAGCAAAATCATTGCCGTCGACGTTTTCACCGGGAAAGGCGACGAAAATCGTCCCTTCCTCGACCTGGCGCGAGTCGATAACGCACCCGCGGCATACCCGATCGGCTTCTCCCGTCACGGTTCGGGCCCCTGTTGCGGCCGCGAGGTTGTTGACGGCGATCTCTATCATTGCAGCTCCCCTGTAAACCTAATAATGCTATCGGCGTATTGTATCCCAGCGCCGCGCATGCGTGGTGCAGGGCATGTGAACACCCCTCATATGGGACAACAAACCACGCCCCAAAGATTGTAACCCCCTACCTCGTGCGCGGGATACCCAGCACGTCGAGCGCGTTGGCCATAATGGACTGGAACGGCACCGCAGCGGCATCTGAGCCGCTCGGCGTTCCGTCGAGCGTGATATAGCACAGCACCTTGGGCGATTGTGCCGGTGCAAAGCCCATAAAGGACGACATGTAGTTCTCCTTGAGGTAGCCGCCGTTCTCGTCGGCACGTTCGGCCGTACCGGTCTTACCCGCCACGTCATAGCCGTCAACCGCGCCGCCAACGCCCGTTCCCTCGGACACGACCGTCTGCATGCACGATGTCACCTGGGATGCAGCATCCTCAGAAATCGCGCGCTCGCCTTCGCCCCAGTCCTTCTCGTCGCCTTTGCTGGACTTATAGAAGTGCGGTGTCATCATCACGCCGCCGTTGGCGATGCCGCCCACGGCACGTGCGATCTCAATCGGCGAGACGGACAGTGCCTGTCCAAAGCTCATCGAGCCCAGCGTGGCGCCGTCATACTGGTCACGCTCCTTGACGATACCCAGGCTCTCGCCCGGAAAATCTACACCAGAGCTGTGACCGATGCCCCACTTGTCCACATAGGCGGCAAAGTCGTCGGCACCGATCTTGCGCCCCACCAGGACAAAGCCCACGTTGGACGAACGGCGCATCATCTCGCGCACATCCATGGTCATGGCGTAGTCGCGCTTGTCGGCATCGGTGACGGTATCGTCGCCCACCTTGATGCTCGCCGGCACCTCAAACGACGTACTCGATCGCACGACGCCCAAGTCGAAGCCGGCGCCCGCCACGAGCGTCTTAAAGACCGAGCCGGGCTCGTAGGCGTCGGTGACCAGGCGCAAGTTCATATCCTCGGTTTTGGCGTTTTCCAGATCGGTCTGGTCGTAGGTCGGGTACGAGCAGGCGGCGAGAATTTCACCAGTCGTGGGGTCGGTGACCAAAGCCGAGCCGTTCTTGGCCTTTGTCTTCTCGACAGCCTCTGCCAGGGCATCCTCGGCCGCACGCTGGATATTGACGTCGAGCGTCGTCACGATATCAACGCCGTCGACCGCGGCCACCTTTTTATAGGCACCGCCCGCGATATAGCTGCCGTCCCTCGCGCGCTCGCGCACAAGAGAACCGTTCGTGCCGGTCAGAAGCTTGTTGTATTGCTTTTCGAGACCCGTCAAGCCGTCGTTGTCTACATTCACTACACCCAGCACCTGCGATGCCAGATTGCCGTATGGATATACGCGCTTCATGGCCTGCTCAAAAAGCACGCCGGGCAGGTTCTTCTTCTCCAGCGCCGCAACATCGTCTTCGTCCACCTGGCGCTTGATATACACCCAGGTTCCATCGGACTCGACGAGCTTGCGGCAGGTCTTTTTATCGATTCCAGTTGCCTTGACCAGCGCCGACACCGTCTTGTCAACATCCTCGACAAGCTGCGGGTTCACGGCGATGTTGCGACATTCGACCGACGACGCCAGCACGTTACCGTTGCGGTCGTAGATGGTGCCGCGTTTGGCATAGAGGGTCTGCGCAAGCAGGCGGCGCGCATCGGCACGCTCGCGCAGTTTATCGGCTTCGACAATTTGATAGTCGGCAAGGCGGAAGACGCCCAAGCCCAAGCCAAGCCCGATGAAGCCCATGACGGCTTTGCGGCGAGGCAGAGGCGCGCCTGTAAGCCATTCGGTCGACGAACTCTTGCGCGACCTGGTGTTATGCACTTGAGGGCCGCCCGAGCCGCGAAGTCGCGACGCCGGGTCGTTGCCACGGGACTGCCCGGCGTTGTAAGATTGCCGACCCGTTCCTTGATAACCAGAACGTCCCCGCGACGAGGGACGTCCAGAACCGCGGCCCCCATCGGAACCGCGGCGATAGTCATTTGTCATACTCAGCTACCGTCTTGCTACTGAGCGGTCGCGGTCGCGTTGGCGCCCGCGGCTGCATCCTGCGAAAAGTCAAGTGTAACGCTCTCGCTGGGCTCCACCATGCCATAAGCGCCCGCAAGGTCGCGAATGCGCGTGTCGGCGCCATAGACCGAATGCATGACCTCTAGGTCGGAGCTCTCATCGGTCGCCTTTTCGAGCGTGTTGGTAAGCTCGGCGTTGCTGTTGAGCACCTGGGCCGTAACGCCGGCGAGTGCCACGCGGGCGACGCCGATCGTCATGAAGATAGCCGCAATGATGCAAAACGTTTTAAGAACGCTCATGAAAACCGGGCTTACCGCCTGGTTTGCCTGACGGCCCGCGCCCGTGTAGACATCAAAGCGCGGCGTGCGCTGCTCACGGGGAGCAACGGGGGCCTGCGGCGTCTCACGATAGGCGGGCATGGCGTTCATATCATAGGCGAGTGCTGCGCTTGAAGTGTTGTAGCCCATGATATGCCGCCTCCCATCCCGAGTACGTTGGTAGTGTGTTTAAGCTTCGTTTATGGTGCGAGCGGGAGGTCCAATATCGCGCGGTCGCGCCTACAGACGCTGCGCCACGCGGATTTTGGCTGATCTCGCCCGAGGGTTGCGCTCAACCTCATCAGGCTGGGCAACCAAGGGTTTGCGGGTGATGACCTTGAGTATCGGCACGTTGCCGCACACGCACACCGGAATCTCCGGCGGACACGTGCACCCCTGGCTCATCTCCTTAAAGTGGTTCTTTACGATACGGTCCTCGAGCGAGTGATACGAGATGACGCAGATACGCCCGCCCGGGTTGAGCCACCTGGTGGCGGCATCAAGCCCTCTCTCGAGCACATCGAGCTCGTGATTGACCTCGATGCGAATGGCCTGGAAACTTTTCTTGGCCGGGTGTCCGCCATGCCGACGAGCGGCAGCCGGGATACCCGCCTTGATGATCTCGACAAATTGGCCGGTGGTTTCGATCGGTTCTTGCTCGCGGCGGCGCACGATCTCGCGCGCGATCTGCGAGGCGAACTTCTCTTCGCCGTAGACGCGTAGAATCCGGGCGAGGTCGTGTTCGTTATAGGTGTTGATGACCTCAGCTGCGTTTAAGGTGTTATTACCCGGATCCATCCGCATGTCCAATGGGGCGTCCTCGTTATACGAAAAGCCCCTGCCAGGGATATCGAGTTGCGGTGACGAAACGCCCAAATCGAACAGGAAGCCATCGACCCCAGGCACCTCGGCCGAGCAAAGCAGCTCGTCCAAGTCGCCGAAGTTGCCCTTCAGCAGCTGGTGCGGAACGCCGGGAACCTCGCGGTCCAGACGGGCGCCAGCGGCCTCGAGGGCCATGTCGTCCTGATCGACGCCGAGCAAAAGGCCGGTTTCTCCCACCTGCGCGGCCATCTTTACCGAATGGCCGGCACCGCCAAGGGTGCAGTCGCAGACGACGGAGCCGCTCTTTAGCTGCAGCGACTCAAGCACTTCGCCGAGCATGACAGGTTCATGCCGATATTCTTGTGTCAAGATCCCACGCTCCATCCGTTACTCGTGCCTTGCCCTTACGAGAAGAAGAGGTCCAGCAGGGCCTCGTCATCATCGTCCTCATCGGCCGTAGCGCGGTCCCAAACCTCAAGGTGGTCGTAGTTGCCCACAACCGTGACCTCGCGGTCGAGGTTCGCCTGCTTGCGGAGAGACTCAGAAAGACCGATACGACCTGCGCTGTCCACATCCATCGACGTGGTGCGCTTGTTGATCGCCCTCATAAGCTTCTGGTCGTTGATGTCACGCGGGTTAAAACCCTCGTGGCCCTCACGACCCGCGAAGAGTCCTTCGACCCACTTATCGAAGGCCTCGGCAGAGAACACGTACAGAGCATCGACATCCAGGGCTTTGAACACGCGAACGTGCTCTCCAAGCTCCTCGCGAAGGGGTGCAGGCAGGGATAGACGACCTTTTGCATCGAGATTGCGCTCGTATGCACCCGTCATTCCCATGTGCGCCCTCCCCTCGGTTACTCAGATGGCACGTACGCGGGGAACCACCCCGCCTGTCGACGTCATCAATAA
>JAIHTM010000017.1 GCA_022713905.1 Collinsella sp. | reverse complement strand
GAACTTAAGCTTAAAGTCGTTGTCGGCGGCTTCCTCACCGGCGCGGATAGCGGCTTCCACCATCTCGTCCTCGGTCATCGTCGCCTCCTTGTTGGAATCCTCTACCTGGTTCTCGGCAGCCTCGGCGGCCTCGGCCTCGTTGGCCTCGGTATCGTCGACGGCCTCTACGGGAATCTTCACGTCCTTCTCCTCAGAGTCAACGGGGGCGGCGCCAGCGGCAGCCGCCTCCGTGCGAGCTTTACGGGCGGACATGATTACTTGTCCTCGTCGTCCACAACCTCGTAGTCGGCGTCGACGACGTCATCGTCGGCAGGCTGGGCGCCAGCGGCACCGTCGGTCTGCTGCTGAGCGTCGGCGTAGACAACCTGGGCCAGCTCGTAGGCCACGGACTGCAGGGACTCGCCGGCGGCCTTGATAGCCTCGACGTCAGAGCCCTCGAGCGCCTTCTTGGCGTCGGCGATAGCGGCCTCGGCCTTGGACTTCACGTCGGCGGAAACCTTGTCGCCCAGCTCGTTAAGGGTCTGCTCGGTGGAGTAGCACAGGCTGTCGGTCTGGTTGCGGACCTCGACCTCTTCCTTCTGCTTCTTGTCCTCCTCGGCATGAGCCTCGGCGTCCTTGACCATGCGATCGACTTCGTCGTCGGAAAGCGCGGTGGAGCCGGAAATGGTGATCTGCTGCTCCTTGCCGGTGCCCTTGTCCTTAGCGGAGACCTTGACGATACCGTTGGCGTCGATGTCGAAGGTGACCTCGATCTGCGGCACGCCGCGGCGGGCAGCCGGGATACCGGTCAGCTGGAACTTACCGAGCGACTTGTTGTCGCGGGCAAGCTCGCGCTCGCCCTGGAGCACGTTAATCTCGACGCTGGTCTGGTTGTCGGCAGCGGTGGAGTAGACCTCGGTCTTGGAGGTCGGGATCGTGGTGTTGCGGTCGATCATCTTGGTCATGATGCCGCCCATGGTCTCGACGCCCAGCGACAGCGGGGTAACGTCGAGCAGCAGGATGCCCTCGACGTCGCCGGTGAGCACGCCGCCCTGGACGGCAGCGCCGTCGGCAACGACCTCGTCGGGGTTCACGGACATGTTGGGCTGCTTGCCGGTCATGGTCTTGACGAGCTCCTGGACGGCGGGCATACGGGTGGAGCCGCCGACGAGGATGACCTCGGTCAGATCGGAGAGCTTAAGCTTGGCGTCGCGCAGGGCATTGGTGACAGGCTGCTTGCAGCGCTCGAGCAGGTCGCGGGTGATCTTCTCGAACTCGGCGCGGGTCAGCGTGTAGTTGAGGTGCAGCGGGCCGGACTGGTTCATGGTAATGAACGGCAGGTTGATGGTGGTCTGCTGGGCGGCGGAGAGCTCCTTCTTGGCGTTCTCGGCGGCCTCCTTCAGACGCTGCAGGGCCATGGGGTCCTGACGCAGGTCGACACCGTTCTCCTGCTGGAACTTATCGGCCATCCAGTCGATGACGCGCTGATCCCAGTCGTCGCCGCCCAGGTGGTTGTCGCCCGAGGTGGACAGAACCTCAAACACGCCGTCGGCGAGGTCGAGGATGGAGACATCGAAGGTGCCGCCGCCCAGGTCGAAGACCAGAATGCGCTGGTCGGTGCCCTGCTTGTCCAGGCCATAGGCCAAAGCAGCAGCGGTCGGCTCGTTGACGATACGCTTGACGTTGAGGCCGGCGATCTTGCCGGCGTCCTTGGTGGCCTGACGCTGGGCGTCGTTGAAGTAGGCCGGGACGGTGATGACGGCGTCGGTGACGGTCTCGCCCAGATACTTCTCGGCGTCGGCCTTCATCTTCGCGAGCGTCATGGCGCTCACCTGCTCGGCGGTGTAGTCCTTGCCCTCGATGTCGACGACGGCACGGCCGCCCTGGCCCTCCTTGACCTCATACGGCACGGTCTTGATCTCGGAGGTGCACTCGGAGTACTTGCGGCCCATGAAGCGCTTGATGGAGAACACGGTGTTCTTGGGGTTGGTGACAGCCTGGTTCTTAGCGGCCTTACCAACGACGCGGTCGCCGTCGGCACGGAAGCCCACAACGGACGGGGTGGTGCGGTCGCCCTCGGCGTTCACGATAATGGTCGGAGAACCGCCCTCGAGAACGGCCATAGCGGAGTTAGTAGTACCAAGGTCGATACCAAGAATCTTACTCATTAGAAATTCCCTCTCTCTTTTGCGTTCGCGCCGCCTCGACGATCTGTCGCGCGGCGCTTCGGCTTGTCTTTCAGGATGTAGTGTATCCCCTTATGGGCCGGAATATACAAAATCTAAGTCAATTCATATAAGATTTCTTATTGCTGAGAGTTTAGGTTCTTAAATGCGCAGGTAGACGCACTGTTTGAGTTCTCGGCAAATCTATCGAGATCTATGTAGAGATGGCTGAGGTTTGCGTCCGGGGGTGCCTGGGGGCCGTCTTGCGGAAAGCTCATCCCGGTTTGAGCGTGGATTCCGGGTCGCAGTTTCCGTCTGAAGGCTCAACCGGAAACCGTATCCCGTTTTGAGAGCTGATACCGGCTCGCATTTTCCGCTAGCGGGCCTAACCGGAAACTGCAACCCGTTTTTCGACAAAATAATGGGATGCGGTTTCCGCAAGCACGCTCAATCGCCCAATATTTCAAGTCACCTTTAGCTAACATTTGCGCAGCTCATCGGCCTCACCTGCATGTTTTTTAGTAAGCCGTGGCATACTCGGCGAACGGTATGAAGATGCCGGCCAGAGGGTATTGCAAACGGTCGCTCCCGTGGTATGTTTTTGCCCGAATCAAACCGGCGCGCATCGCCTGTAGCGTCGGTCAACAGAGAGGAAACTACCATGGCTCATCCCGTAATTGATGCCGACGAGTGCATCGCTTGTGGCGTTTGCGTCGACTCCTGCCCCGCTGGCGTTCTGGAGCTCCAGGACGTCGCTACCGTCGCTGACGAGGACTCCTGCGTCGCCTGTGGCGCTTGCCAGGACGCTTGCCCCGCTGGCGCGATCACCGAGATCGTCGAGGAGTAACAACTTCCCCACCTGCACACTCAAAAGTACACCGTGCACAAAAAAGGAGGCCTCCGCATCGCCGCGGAGGCCTCCTTTTGCATTCGTCGTTACTAGGACAGGTCGTCTTCGTAGGGCATCAGGTCTGCCAAGTAGCCTTTCTCCTTGAGCATAGCCTCGATCTCGTCGAGGGTTTGCTCGTCCTCTGCCGCAATGCGATGGAAGTGATAGCCGCTCGTCACCGTTAGTAGTGGAAAGCTCTTGCCGCTCTCGATATCGTGCAGGTAGCGCTCAACATCGCGACGGTTGCGAATGTCCAGATCGGCTGTGATCTTGCCATACACGCGGTGGTTGACGATTACATTGAGCACGGCACCGCCCACGTCGACGATACTCGTGAGCTCATCACCTGCCTGCTCCACGCTGTGGCGAACCTTGACCAAGCGCGTGGGCACGGCGGGG
Organism: Collinsella sp.; assembly: GCA_022713905.1. Lineage (GTDB taxonomy): Bacteria > Actinomycetota > Coriobacteriia > Coriobacteriales > Coriobacteriaceae > Collinsella. The sequence goes on along the minus strand of JAIHTM010000017.1, from coordinate 15,861 downwards.
CTGCTGGGGGCCTCCTGCAGCACATAACCACGGTTGGTCGCCACGATATCGTGCCCATCGGCGCGCAGCAGGGCGATGTCTTGCACGACAATCTGGCGGCTCACACCCACCTCGCGAGCAAGCGCGCTGCCCGAAACGGGCTCCGTGGCCCCCTCGAGCACGCCCATGATGGCACGGCGACGCTCGCGGGCGTCCATTATTTACCGTCCAGCAGACGCAGGTGCTTGAGCGAGAGGTCGAGAATCGGCGCAGAGTGCGTCAATGCCCCCGAGCTAATAAAGTCAACGCCCAGGTCGGCGAGCGCGCGGATATTGCTGACATCCACATTACCCGAGCACTCGGTCTTGGCGCGGCCGGCGATAAGCTCAATCGCGGCAGCCATGTCGTCGTGGGTCATGTTGTCGAACATGATGATATCGGCACCGGCCTCCACGGCCTCGCGTACCATGTCCAAGTTCTCGCACTCAATCTCGACCGTCGTGGTAAACGATGCGTGGGCACGTGCCATCTCGATCGCACGCGTCACACCACCGGCGGCGTCGATATGGTTGTCCTTAAGCATAACGGCCGTCGACAGGTTGTAGCGGTGGTTGCTGCCGCCACCGATCTCGACCGCGGCCTTCTCGAAGACGCGCATGCCCGGCGTGGTCTTGCGTGTGTCGACAAGCACGGTCTTGGTACCCTCGAGCGCCGCTGCCATGTTGTGCGTGTAGGTAGCGATACCGCTCATACGCTGTAGATAGTTGAGCGCCACGCGCTCGCCCGAAAGCAGCACGCGCGCGTCGCCGCGCACCTGGCCCACGTGGTCGCCGGCGTGCACCTCGTCACCGTCGGCAACATCAAACAGCACCGAGCTCTGCGGATCCAGCAGCTCAAAGGTGCGAGCGAACACGTCCAGGCCCGCGATGATGCCGTCGGCCTTGGCGATGAGCTCCACCGTGGCGGGACGCGCCGTGGGGCACACGCTCGCCGTGCTCACGTCCTCAAACGTAATGTCCTCGCGCAGAGCCTGCAGAATCAGATCATCGACGACGAGCTTCATGGTAATGGGATTCATGGTCTACTCCTCCACGGCCTGCGTGCCGGCGGCACGGGCCAAATCATCGATTGCCAGAGGGTCGGCGCCCAGGGCGCGATGACGGCCATCGAGCGCGGGATCGCCCGCCTGCTCCACTGCGAGCGACTCGCCGGTGCGCATGTACCACGCGGCGCGACGACCCCAGACCAGCGCCTCGAGCAGGCTGTTGGAAGCCAGGCGATTCTTGCCGTGAACGCCGTTGCAGGCCGTCTCACCGGCTGCGTAGAGTTCGGGCATCGAGGTGCGGCCGTCCTTATCGACCCATACACCACCCATAAAGTAGTGCTGCGTGGGCGTAACGGGGATGGGCTCGTCCAAGATGTCGCGGCCGTCCTCCAGGCAGCGTGCGCGAATGTTGGCAAAGTGCCCAGTCACCACGTCGCGCTCGACAGGGGCAAAGCTCAGCCACTCGTGCTCGGTACCGTCCTGCTTCATCTGCTCGCGAATGGCGGCGGCGACCACATCGCGCGGCTGAAGCTCGTCGGTAAAGCGCTCGCCGGCGGCGTTGAGCAAAATCGCGCCCTCGCCGCGGCAGCTCTCGCTGATCAGGAAGGTGCGGCCCGGCTGCGGCGAGAACAGTCCCGTGGGGTGAATCTGCACGTAGTCCAGGTGCTCCATCTTAATACCATGCTCCTGAGCGATGTAGCAGGCATCACCCGTGAGCTGCGGGTAGTTGGTCGAGTGGTCATATACGCCGCCGATGCCGCCCGTTGCCCACAGCGTGTGGCAGGCATGGATCTTAAACGGCTCGCCGGCATGCACGCCCTCGGCGGCATTTGTCAGCTCGTCGGCGGGACGAACCGAGTTGTCCTCGTCCACGGAAACGGCAACGACACCAGTGCACACCGTGGCCCCATCGCGCACGACCGTCAGGATGTCGGTCATGGCCACGTGCTCCAAAATCTGCACGTTGTCCAGCTTGCGGACGGCCTGGAGCAGCTTAGTCGTGATCTCCTTGCCGGTGATGTCGGCATGGAAGGCGATACGCGGGCGGCTGTGCGCGCCCTCGCGGGTAAAGTCGAGGCTGCCGTCGGCCTTGCGCTCAAAATCCACGCCCATGGCCAGCAGGTCGTTGATGACCGAGCGGCTCGAGCGAATCATGATGTCAACACTCTCGCGGCGGTTCTCGTAATGGCCGGCGTGCATGGTGTCCTCAAAGAAGGCATCGTAGTCCGAGCCTTCGGGCAGTACGCAGATGCCGCCCTGCGCGAGCATCGAATCGCACTCGTCGACCGCGCCCTTGGAGAGCATGATCACGCGCGTGCTCGTCGGCAGGTTGAGAGCCGCGTACAGGCCCGCTACGCCGCAGCCGGCAATGACGACGTCGCACTCCATATCGGGGTATTGCTTGGTTTCCACAGGAATCCTCTCCCTTGAATGTGACATAAGGGACCGTCCCTCATGCCACATTGTTCTAACGCGCTGCGTACTCGAGCATGCGGTCGAGCGTGAGCTTGGCCTGATCGGCAGCCTCGCCCGACACGCCGATCTGCACCTCGCCCTCGCCTGTCTCCAGGCAGTGCACGAGCTTTTCGAGCGTGATGAGATCCATGTTGACGCAGGTGGGCTGCACCGCGGGGAAGTAGAACTTCTTGCCGGTGCCCTGGCAGCGGCGCTCGAGCTCGTAGAGCACGCCGCGGACCGTCACGATAATAAACTCGCTCGCGTCGGACTCCTCGGCATACTTGATGATGCCGGCGGTGGAGCCGATGTAGTCGGCCTCGGCAAGGACGTCGGCCTTGCACTCAGGATGCGCCAGCACGAGCGCGTCGGGGTGGGCCTCCGTCGCGTCGACAATCTGCTCGACGGTGATGATGTGATGGCGCGGGCAGTAGCCGTTGTTGAGAATGACGTGCTTTTGCGGCACCTGCTCGGCTACGAAGCGGCCGAGGTTTTGGTCGGGAATGAACAGGATATGCTGCTGCGGCAGCTCGGACACGATCTTGACGGCGTTGGAGCTGGTGACGCACACGTCGCTCCAGCTCTTGATCTCGACCGTGGAGTTGACGTAGCAGACCACGGCCAGGTCGTCGCCGTACTCGGCGCGCGCCGCGTCGACCGTCTCGCGCTTGACCATATGAGCCATGGGGCAGTCCGCGCCCGGCTCGGGCAGCAGCACGGTCTTGGTGGGGTTGAGCAGCTTGGCGCTCTCGCCCATAAACTCCACGCCGCACAGCACGATGGTCTGCTGCGGCAGGCTCTTGGCGAGCTTAGCCAGGTAGAAGCTGTCGCCGACGTAATCGGCCACAGCCTGGACCTCGGGTGCCACGTAATAGTGTGCCAGGATCACCGCGTCGCGTTGGGTTTTAAGTTGCTGAATGGCCTCGACGAGCTCTGCGGGCACCAATGCCGCGCGCTCCGTTGCCGTCGTTGCCGATGCCAGGCCGGCCGCAATGTCGCGTGCAAGCTCCGATGCATCCATGTTCGCGCTCTGTGCCATCAAGGCCCCTCTCTTTTGGCGAATCTTGGGGCTTTAGTATGACACCTAGGTTTACAGCTGACAAGACAGCTGTAAACCTAGGTGTAAAGTTGAAATAAAGATTCAATCATGCGGCAGGTCCATTTTCGAACTGGCAAGCTGAGGATAGCCGAGCTCTCGATAGCGCAGGAGGCATCTTTCGCCACCGCAATACCGCTCGGCGCGAGTTGCGCACCATGAGGCACGAACGGGCGCTCCCCCGCGAGCGGCACGCGCCCAATGTGGCAAAATCGAACTACTAAGGGGGCCCGAATGCTCAAGATTATTGCCTGCGACGATGACGTCGCTTTTCTAGATAGACTGCACCGGATGATCGACCGTTGGTCGACCGAGAAGGGCACGGCGGTCGATGTTGCGCTCGTTACGCGCGGCGAGGACCTGCTGGCGCGCCATGCCGCGTCGCGCGCCGACATCATCCTGCTCGACATGATCATGCCGCTCGTCAACGGCATGGACACCGCGCGCGAGCTGCGCCAGTCCGATACCGCCGTGCGCCTGGTGTTCCTCACCTCGTCGCCCGAGTTTGCGCTGGAGTCCTACGAAGTCCGCGTCTTCGACTACCTGCTCAAGCCCGTGGCATACGAACGCCTGGCGCAGCTGCTCGACGAGCTTTCGAGCATGCGCCCGTCGGCGACCGACGAGTTCGTCATCAAAACGTCCTTTGGTTACCATGCCCTGTGCCTGTCCGACATCGAATATGCCGAGGCACGCAACAAGCACGTGGTTTTCCACCTGCGCGACGGACGCGATATCGAGGCGCTCGAATCGTTCCGCAGCGTCGAGGACCGCTTGGCGCAAAACGCGGTCTTCTTTAAATGCCATCGCAGCTACCAGGTCAACCTGCGCAACATCGATCACTTTGACCGCATGGAGATCTTCATGAGATCGGGCGCCTGTATCCCGTTGGCACGCAGTTGCAAGCAGGGGTTCCAAGATGCCTACTTTGCGGCGCGCTTTGAGGGCGGGAGGCACTGATGCTCCCCACGGCCGAAATGCTGCTTTGGGCAATCCACCACGCAACGACCCTGCTCTTTGGCGTTTTCGCCTCGGCAGCGCTGTGCGGGGTCGAGATCAACCGCCGTCATGCGCTTGAGCTGATCGCGGTTGACGTGCTCACCGGTACCGCCTTTGCGCTCGCCAATGTCTTTGGCGGCGAACTTTTCGCTCGACAGGTGTATCCGCTCGTCGTGCATCTGCCGCTCGCCATCTATCTGTGCGCGCGCTATCGGCTGAGCCCTTTGCTCGTTATGCTCGGCGTCACCAGCGCATACCTGAGCTGCCAATTTAGCAACTGGATGGGCATCGCCGCGCTCGCCGCCTGCGGCTCGCAAATCGCGTACTACGCGACACGCATTATCACCACGGTCGCCGTCTTTGCGCTCCTGCTGCACTGGGCCGGCGACATCGGTCCGCGCTTGGCAGTCAAAAGCCCTACCGAGCTCGAGATTCTGCTCATCCTGCCGCTCGTCTATTACATCTTTGACTACGCCACCAACGTCTACACCACGTTGTTCCACTCGGGCTCGGTTGTGACCGTTGAGTTTTTGGCGTTTGCGCTGTGCGCTTTCTACCTTATGTTTCTTGCTGTGTATCTGCGCGAATACGAGGCTAAAGAGGCCGCCGAGCGCGAGCGTTGGATGCTCGAGACCCGCGATAGCGCAGCTATCAAAGAGCTCGAAGCCTGGCGTCAATCTGGACGCGAGCTTTCGGTTCTGCGCCATGACATGCGGCACTTCCTGCGCGGCCTTGCGGTTTTAATCGAAGAGGGTCACGTCGACGAGGCGCTCGGGCGCATCAACGAACTCTGTGAGACAAACGACCGCACCGCCGTGCGCCGCTACTGTGCCAACGAAACGGTCAACATCGTGCTTTCGTCATTTAGCTCCGATATCAACCGAAACGGTATCACCGCCGACCTGCGCGCCGCCGTGCCAGAGAACGTCCATGTGGCCGATGTCGACCTGTTTAGCGTGCTCTCGAATGCCCTGGACAACGCCATCGTCGCCGCGAGCGCCGCTCCCCAGGGCAAACGATTCGTCGATCTGGACCTGCGCTACGAAGACGGGCAGCTGCTGCTTTTGGTCTCTAACACGTTTGACCGCCCGCCGCGTATGGTTGACGGCATGCCCGTGGCCCAGCACGCCGGCCACGGCTTTGGCACCAAGAGCATTAAGCTCGCCGTCGAGCGCATGAACGGCAACTGCCAGTTCCGCATTCACGGCGACCGATTTGAGCTGCGTGCCGTGATGTAGGGACGCGACAAGCTGCCGGCATGCTCGGCCCGCCGGGGCCACCTTGCCAGCGCCGGTCCGCTACAGCGGCGCGGCGGCCGGAGTCAGCTGTTTAATGTAGGCCCACATGCGCTGCTTGGCGGCCTTGTCGGTGAGCGCCGCCTCAAAGCCGTCGAGCGCGAGCACGCGGCGCCCTTGCACATGGGCGACCAGGCCGGGCTTGAGCATGGCGGTGTCGAAGTCGTCGATCGCCACGAGCATATCGGCATAGGTCTCGCGCATGGTATCGGCCGCACGATCATCCAGCAACAGCACCGCCTCGGGGTCCAGCGCCTCGAGCGCCTCGCGGAACAGCTCGCACGGCAGGGCATGGCCCACCGCCACCGTTCCGTCGCCCGCACCGGCGACGCTTGCCAGCACGCAAAAATCCTCGGGCGCATAACCGATGGCCCCGAGCGCCTTACGCAGCGCCGCGCCATCCGCGCCTGCGGCAAGCTCGCCGCCCGAGCGCTCGGCCTCATCCAAATCGCCTTTTACCAGCACAATCGGCGAGCACGCGTTGCCTGCGATGCGCACGCCACGACCCGCAAGCGATGCGAGCTCCTGCTCGGCCGCCTGGGCGATGGCTTCTTTTTTCTGGCTTTGTGACATAGGTATGCGCTCTCCAATCGTTTGCGTGCCCACCATTATTTGACACTCCCCATGGCTAAAGCCAGGGGATTCTTGCTTCACCGAGAATTGCCTAGACTGCGCATGCAGCCGTAGGTCTTACGCCCTCTCCACAAGCGTTTGCGGCGTCTGCCGCGGTTCCCGCATGCCCTGCGGTACCTTCCAGGATTCTCCTTCCCTCGCGGGCGATGTTGACGGCGGCGTTCAGGTCGCGGTCGTGACGCATGCCGCACGCGGGGCAGTCCCATACCCGTTCGGCCAGCGTCAGTCCCCTGTAGACGTAACCGCATGCGGAACACGTCTTGCTGGACGGATAGAACCTGCCCACCCTTACGAAGCCGCGCCCCGACCATGCGCATTTGTACTCGAGCTGGCGCGCCAGCTCCGACATGGCGGCATCGCCCACGGCCTTGGCGAGGCGGCGGTTCCTCTGCATGCCCCTGACGTTCAGGTCCTCGACCGCGATGTTTTGGCTTTCTCCCACCGCATGCGTCGTGAACTTGTGCAGGGCGTCCTTCCGCCGGTTGGCAACCTTCTCGTGCGCCCGCGCGACCCTGACACGCTGCCTGGCGCGATTTGCGGAGCCCTTCCGCTTGCGCGAGAGCCGCCGCTGCTCCCGCGCCAGCCTCCTCTCGCTCCTTTGCAGGTTTTTGGGGTTGGGCAGGCGCTCCCCCGTGGAGCAGGTGGCTATGTCGTGTATTCCCGCATCGACTCCCAGGAACCCGACGGTCGGGGCCGGCGCGTCCGTGGCGGGGACGTCCGCGCAGCATATCGCCACGTAGTACTTGCCGCTCGGCACCTGCTTGACCGTCGCGGACAGGACGCGCCCCTCCACGGGACGGCTCACCCGCGCCCTGACGGTCCCCAGCTTTGGCAGCCTCACGTGCCTGGCGTCGATTATCCCGACGCCGTTCGTGCGGTAGCTCTTCCTCCCCGCGCGTTTGGACTTGAACTTCGGAAAGCCCACCTTGCCTGGTGCGCGGAAGAAGTTCTTAAATGCCTTGTCCAGGTCGCGCAGGGACTGCTGCAGCGCCATGGAGTCCACCTCGGAGAGCCACGGCGCGTCCGCCCTCTTCCAGGCGGGGATCTGGGTGATGTAGGAGTTGATGTGCCTCGATTTGCCCGTCCACGCGTACTCGTCCCGCCTCATCGCCAGCACCCTGTTGTAGACCCAGCGGCAGCAGCCGAAGGTCTTCTGCAGGAGGGCCTCCTGCTCGGCGCTCGGGTATATGCGGTACTCGAAGGTCTTGTCCATGGCCCTCACGCGTTCCTCTGGTCCTCGATATACTGCCTGACGGCCTCGGGCGTCGCCCCGCCGACGGTCGAGACGAAGTAGCTGTTCGTCCAGAGCGTCGGCAGCTTGCGCTTCAGCTGCGGGAACTCGGCGCGCAGGTCGTGGCTGGTCCTGCCCTTGATGCGCTTCACGGCCCGGTGGATGCCGAACTGGGGGTCGACTGAGACGAGCATGTGCACGCGGTCGGGCATGACCTTGATTTCCCTTATCTCGAAATCGAGTTCCTCCGCGACCTCGTGCGCGATCTCCTCGAAGCGGGAGCCGATGCCGTCCACGAGCACCTTCCTGCGGTATTTCGGGCAGAAGACCACATGGTAGTCGCAGTCCCAGACTATGTTGTCGTTGCTCCTGTATCTATCCATGAAAACAGTATACCACTTGCAGCCGTATATGTATATCGGCTGACGCCGATGCGCCTTATATCAACCTATCCCCATATCTAAAGAAAGGGGTTTTGCGGCGCTTTTGATAAAAGAGCCGCCCGCGAGTGGTTGCTTTGCGGGCCGCTGGGTATAAGCACGGTCGTACTGAGTTTTACGCGGCCGAGCCGCGTCGCATTATGGAGGTCACCATGGCTGACATTAATCAGATTACCCCCGAGAACTTCGATTCCATCGTTAACGACAGCCTGCCCGTGCTGGTCGATTTTTGGGCACCGTGGTGCGGGCCCTGTCGATCCCTCTCGCCCATCGTTGGCGAGGTTGCCGATGAGCTGGCGGGCAAGCTCGCCGTTGCCAAGTGCAACGTCGACGACAACCAGGACCTGGCCATGAAGTATGGCGTCATGAGCATCCCCACGCTGATTGTGTTTAAGAACGGCGAGGAGATTGACCGCTCGGTTGGCGCTCTGCCCAAGGCGAGACTGCAGGCGCTGCTGGAGAAGCATCTGTAATACGCTTGTTACATGTTACCGTCTGCCTGCCGTCCATGAGCGGTTTTGCACCGCTCGCCGGACTGCCGGGCGCGGCGCGGACGACCACGGATAGTATGGTAGTTACAAACAGCCCCCAGTGAACGGGTGCGGGTCACACAGACTCGCACCCGTTTTCTTATGCAGCTGCGCACAGAGCGGGCGTAGTAAAATCTGAACCACTGAACTGCCCCATACAAAAGGAGATTTCCCATGCATGATGTTGGAATGAACATGAGCCAGCTTGCCATGAGCGTCAAGCAGGTCGACGACACCATCGAGCTCGCTCACGAGTGGAGCCATCAGCTGCTGCATGCGACCGAGAATTTTGACATGGAGCGCATCGGCGCCAAGCTCGAGGCAGCCATGGCCGCGCTGCACGAGGCCCACGACGCACTCGAGGGCTACGAAGAGGCCATCGAGGCCGACCACAACTCCGTCGGCTCCGTGAAGCTGGTGTAACGTGGCCGAGCACGAGCACGCGCACGATCACGGTGCGGACGACGATGCCAGCTGCCGCTGCAGCGGCTCCAGCTCCGAGCTGGTCCGCTTTTCGGTCACCGCGCCCGATGACCTGCTGCGCCGCTTTGACGAGCAGATCGCGCGCCGCGGTGACGTGGCTAACCGATCCGAGGCCGTACGCGATCTGATTCGCGCCTCGATCGCCAAGGAGCAGATGCGCACGCCCGACGAGCAGGTCATCGGTTCGCTCACCATGATCTATGACCACCATACCGGCGATCTGACGCGCCGTCTGGACGAGGTGCAGCACGACTACACCGACGAGATTGTCTCGACCATGCACGTGCATCTGGACCACCACAACTGCCTGGAGATTCTGGCGCTCAAGGGTCGCGGCAAACGCGTCTACGAGCTGGCGGACCGGTTGCTGGGGCTGCGCGGCGTTAAGCACGGCGAGCTCACCTGCGCCGCCACCAAGCAAAGCCTGGGGCTCTAACAGCACATACTTCAATGAAGGAGGGTCGCATGCGGCATGTGCATATTCATGTGACGGGCATTGTGCAGGGCGTTGGCATGCGGCCATTTGTGTATCGCGAGGCTATGGCGCATGGCATTTGCGGCTGGGTGCTCAACGCGGGCGATGGCGTGCACATCGAGGCGCATGCTTCGGTCGAGGCGCTCGACGGCTTTGTCGCCGCGCTGTCGGAGCACGCGCCTGCCGCGGCCCGCGTTGAGCATGTCGCTGTTGCAGACCTGGAGCCCGACGTTTGGGATGCTGACGATGAGCAGGCCTTTCGTATCGTAGCGTCGCAGGATCAGACCGCGCACACGACGCTCATCTCCCCCGATACCGCCACCTGTGACGACTGCCTGCGCGAACTGTTCGACCCCGCCGACCGGCGCTATCACTACCCCTTTATCAACTGCACCAACTGCGGGCCGCGCTTTACCATCATCCGGTCGCTGCCTTATGATCGAGCGGCCACGTCGATGGATTGCTTTCCCATGTGCCCCGAGTGCGCCGCAGAGTATGGCGACCCGCTTGACCGGCGCTTTCATGCGCAGCCCGATGCCTGCTTTGACTGCGGGCCACATATTACCTGGCGCGAGGCGGCGGGCGACATGGGGCTCGAAGGCCCGGGGGCGACGCCAGCCGTCGGCAGCACGCGCGAAACCAGCGATGCCATTATCGACCGCTGTGTCGAGCTTCTGGCCAGCGGCGGTATTGTCGCCATCAAGGGCCTGGGAGGATTCCATCTGGCCTGCAACGCCGCCAATGAGCAGGCGGTGGTCGAGCTGCGCCGTCGCAAGCGCCGCAGCAACAAGCCGCTTGCCGTTATGGTGCGCAGCCTTGCCGATGCTGAACGCTTGTGCCATGTCGATGATGCCGAGCGCGGCTTGCTAACCGGCAGCATCCGCCCCATTGTGCTGTTGCGCCGGCGTGCTGTTGGCGAGGGAGATTCCCCCGACGCCCTTACACTCGCGCCATCCGTCGCGCACGATCTACCCGAGCTCGGCGTCATGCTCCCCTATACACCGCTTCAGCATCTGCTGCTTGCAGCCGCCGCGTCGCATGACATGCACGCGCTGGTCATGACCAGCGGAAACCTGAGCGAGGAACCTATCGAAACCGATGACGGCCTTGCTTGGGAACACCTCGTTGCCGCTGGCATTGCTGACGCGCTGCTCGGCAACGACCGTGCGATTCTCTCGCGCTACGACGACTCCGTGGTACGTGTGGTCGACGGCACCGTCATGCCCGTGCGTCGCGCACGCGGATATGCACCCCAGCCGCTGCCGTTGCCAGCGCTCGACGGCACTGCACCCTGCGTGCTCGCCTGCGGCCCACAGCAAAAGGCAACGATCGCATTCACGCGCGAGGACGCGAGCGGCGAGGCAGCCTGTTTTATGTCGCAGCATATTGGCGATGTCGAAAACGGCGAGACCTTCGATGCCTGGAACGCCGCACGCATACGCTTGGAAGACCTTTTTGACTTGACGCCCACCGCGCTGGCCTGCGACTTGCATCCCAGCTATCTATCGAGTCAGTGGGCACGCGAACAGACGCGAAAATGCAATCTGCCGCTCGTCGAGGTGCAGCACCATCATGCGCATATCGCGAGCGTAATGGCCGAGGCTATCGCCGCGGGCCAGCTTACAACCGACGCGCGCGTCCTTGGCATCGCCTTTGACGGCACCGGCGCCGGCACCGATGGGACCATTTGGGGCGGCGAGTTTCTTGTTGCCGGCCTTGCCGATTTTGAACGCGCCGCGCACCTGCGCACCTGGGCGCTCCCCGGCGGCGCCGCATCCGTGCGCGATGCCCGGCGCAATGCCTTTGCCCTGCTGAGCGAGCTCGGCCTGCTCGAGCACCCGGGTGCCGCGGGACTATTGAGCACCCTCGACGAGCAAACGCGCAACATCACGACTACGATGATCGAGCGGAACATCAACAGCCCACGCACGAGCAGCATGGGGCGTCTCTTTGACGCCGCAGCTGCAGTTTTGGGCATTTGCGGGCAGGCAACCTACGAAGGCGAGCCCGCCATCGAACTCGAAGCCGCCGCCTGGCGCGCGCTCGGCAGTAAGCCCGTTCGTCTCGACGGCAATCATACAGGCGTGTTCACGTCTGCCGACGACTCCCCCATCTTGGACCCCCAACCGCTCATCGAAGCTCTTCTGAATGGAATCGAGGCAGGCGCGCCGGCCGACAGGCTCGCCCTCGGGTTTCACATCGCCATTACGCACGCTACGACCCACGTCGCGTGCGAGATCTGTGAGCGCGAAGGCCTCGATACCGTCGCGCTCTCGGGCGGTGTGTTCATGAACCGGCTTTTGCTTCAGCTCCTTACTCACGAACTCAAAGACGCCGGTCTTGCCGTCTTGGTCCCCCACGCTGTGCCCGTCAACGACGGCTGCATCGCCTACGGTCAGGCCGCCATCGCTCGCGCTTGCCTCGCGCAGACGGCGTCGCACTCAACCGTCTCACAGGTGTAACGCGTTTGCCCGCGACTCCCGCGAGCGCTACCATCAACTGATGGGTAATTAGGCGCCTATCCAGCGCAAAACGTATAAAAGGGGAACATTATGTGCCTTGCCGTTCCCGGTAAAGTAGTCAAACGCGACGACGACCTTAAGGCGACCGTCGACATGATGGGCATCGAGCGCCCCGTTTCGCTGCGCCTCGTGCCGACGGCACAGGTAGGCGACTATATTCTCGTGCACGCCGGCTTTGGCATTCAGATTGTCGACGAGCAGGAAGCCCAAGAGACACTCGAGCTCGTCAATACCATGACCGAGCTGGCCGAAGAGGACCAGCTCGCCACTAACCCGGCCGAGGCATACTAGTGGCGGCGGCGCAGCCGGTTCGCTCCGGTATCGACTTTTCGGCATTTCGCGACCCCAAGCCGGCTCGCGAGCTCATCGACCGTATTCATGAGCTTGTCGGCAACCGCAGCATCAACCTTATGGAAGTCTGCGGTACGCATACCGTGAGCATCGGCCGCTATGGCTTTCGCTCCATTATGCCGACGGGACTCAAACTGCTAAGCGGCCCGGGATGCCCCGTTTGCGTTACCGCCAACCGCGACATCGATCACGCAATCGCGCTTTCCAACATGGACGGCGCCATCATCACCACCTTTGGCGACATGATGCGCGTGCCCGGATCGTCCACCTCGCTTGCCGCGCAAAAGGCGGCGGGGCGCGACATCCGCATCGTCTACTCCCCGCTCGACGCACTCGACATTGCCGAGCAAAATCCCGAACGTCCGGTCATCTTTATGGGCGTCGGCTTTGAGACCACAACGCCCACCATTGCCGCCGCTATCCTGGAGGCCGACGCGCGCGGGCTCCAGAACTTCTCGGTCTACTGTGCTCACAAGACCACGCCGCCGGCTCTGCGTGCGATCTCCAACGACCCCGAAACGACCATCGACGGCTTTATCCTGCCCGGTCACGTCGCCACCATCACAGGCCTGGCACCCTTTGGGTTTTTGGTCGACGAGTTTAAGACCCCGGGCGTAGTCACCGGGTTTGAGCCGGTCGATATCTTGCAGGGTATCTGCATGCTGGTCCAGATGGTTGTCGAGGGCAGACCCGCGATTGACAACGCCTACCGCCGTGGCGTCAATGCAGACGGCAATCCCGTAGCGCGCCAGCTGCTCGAGCAGGTATTTGAGCCGTGCGACACCACGTGGCGCGGGCTGGGACCGATTGCCAACTCGGGTCTTTCCATCCGACCAGAATTCGCGCGCTTTGATGCCGGCGCCCGCTTCGATGTGCCCGTTGAGGCGACGGTCGAGCCACGCGGGTGCCGCTGCGGCGACGTGCTGCGCGGCGCCATCACGCCGAGCGACTGCCCGTTGTTTGGCCGCACCTGCACGCCCGAACACCCCGTCGGCCCCTGCATGGTGAGCTCCGAAGGTAGCTGCGCGGCGTACTACCGCTACCGCGACTATTAGGTTCCGCCGTTCTAACGAACGGCGGGCCGGTCGACGCTGCGCACCACCCATATAATTCCACCCTCGATTGGAGTTTTCGATATGTCCCATAGCATCACCGATAGCACTGTCCTGCTGGGCCACGGCTCCGGCGGCCAGATGATGAAGCGCATTATCGATGAGGTCTTTCTGGATGCCTTTGGATCGCCCGAGCTGCTTGCGGGCAACGATGCCGGTGTCGCCGCGCTGCCCGCAAGCGGGCGAATCGCCATGTCGACCGACAGCTTTGTGGTAACGCCGCAGTTCTTCCCCGGCGGCAATATCGGCCGCCTCGCCGTATGCGGAACCGTCAACGACGTCGCGACCTCGGGCGCCAACGTGCGCTACCTCTCATGCGGCTTTATCCTCGAAGAGGGCTATCCCATGGATAAGCTCCGCCAGATTGTGCAGACGATGGCCGAAACGGCGCGCGAGGCGGGCGTGTCCATAATCACCGGCGACACCAAGGTGGTCGAGCGTGGCGGTGCCGACGGCGTCTACATCAATACCGCCGGCGTGGGCGAAGTGCCCGCGGGCGTAGCGCTCAGCGGTGCAAACTGCCGGCCCGGCGACGCCATCCTGGTATCGGGTACGCTAGGCGACCACGGCATCGCCATCATGAGCCAGCGCGAGGGCTTGGCGTTTTCGAGCAACATCGAAAGCGACGCTGCGCCGCTCAATCATCTGATTGCCGACGTGCTCGCCGCTGCCCCCGACACCCGCTGCTTCCGCGACCCCACGCGCGGCGGCCTGGCATCCACGCTCAACGAGTTTGCCCAGGCCAGCGGCGTTGCCATGGAGATCGACGAGGATGCCGTCCCCGTGCGCCCCGACGTGCAGGCGGCATGTGAGATGCTCGGCTACGACGTTCTGCAGGTGGCAAACGAGGGCAAGATGGTCGCCGTGGTGCCGGCCGAGCAGGCCGATGCCGCGCTGGCGGCCATGCGCGCCGCCCGCTACGGCGAGAACGCCGCCATCATCGGTCGCGTGCTGCCGCTTGCCGAGGGTGCTCGACCCGCCGTGCGCGTACGCACCGGCTGGGGATCAACCCGCATCCTCGACATGCTCGTGGGAGAACAGCTGCCCAGGATTTGCTAGGGCGGAACCGCACGGTCGGCGCGATGTGGCCTGATGTCCCTGGAGATGTTCAGATTCCAAGCACGCCCAACGCGGAAGCCCAGTATTATGAGGTGCGTTTTGAAACCCAACGACGGGAGCTTTCATGGCAGCAGCTTTTTCCCATGTGATTTTTGATTTAGACGGCACCCTCCTCAACACGCTCGAGGATTTGGCGGCCGCCGGCAACCACACCTGCGAGATGCACGGCTGGCCCACGTTTGCCGTGGACGAGTACCGCTACAAGGTGGGAAACGGCATGCTCAAGCTGGTTGAGCGCTTTATGCCTGCCGAGTATGCGGGCGACGGTCGCGCCTTTGAGCAGACGCTTGCCGAGTTTAGGGCTTACTACGGCGAGCACAAGGAGGACCACACCGCCCCCTACGCCGGCACGATTGAGATGCTCGACCGTCTGCGCGCAGCGGGCGTTCAGCTTGCCGTGCTCACCAACAAGGATCATATTTCGGCAGCCCCGCTTATCGAGAAATACTTTGGCCCCGAGCGCTTTGCGCTGGTACAGGGCCGTGTGGACGCATTTCCGCCCAAACCCGAAGCACCCGTCACGCTGCATGTGATGGAGGAGCTGGGCGCCGATCCGGCAACCACACTCTATGTGGGCGATTCGAATGTCGATGTTCTGACCGGCCACAACGCCGGCCTTAAGAGCGTGGGCGTCAGCTGGGGCTTCCGCGGCCGCGCAGAGCTGGAGGCCGCCGGCGCCGACTACGTGGTGGACACCCAAGACGAACTCGCGGCGCTGATCTTGGGCGAGTAGCGAGCGGCACCGCTTAACGTAGCTGCGACAATTCTTCCGCGCGGAAAGCGCATCCCGTTTTGGAGCTCCGAAATGGGATGCGCTTTCCGTTTGAGGCGCGTCAGGGAAACCGCATCCCGTTTCGGAGCAATCTTCCGGGTCGCACTTTCCGCAACCCACCCCATCCGGAAACCGCGACCCATTATTCGCCCAAAAACCGGTCCGCATTTTCCCGAGCATTCGATGCAACGCTGGCGCAAGGAGTGTCCCTAACTGCCGACAGAAAAAGAACGTCCCCAAGTGCCGCAAGAGTGTCCCTTTTGACTAGTCATTTAAGAACGTCCCCAATGACTACCATGGCAACGTCACAGGTAGAGGACGGACAGC
>JAIHTM010000315.1 GCA_022713905.1 Collinsella sp. | reverse complement strand
TGTGTCTGTTCAATAGAAAGTGGGCCGTGTGAGCGTGTGGAAAGTCTCCAGATGAGCGGCAGGTTTTAGTCCATTTCAGCGTGTGGCGAGAAATGAACACCGGCCCGTCCTGCCCGTACTAGTTTCCCGAGTCGGAAGCAAACCATTCGGTTTCTCGGGAAAGGAAAGGAATGACGGTACCGGTGTCCGTACAACAACGTATCAGGGTGCTTGACGCGCATGGCGTGTCATGGAGAAGCATCGCAAAAGAGGTGGGCGTGGCCCGCGACACGGTCGCGAAATACGCCGGGAGGGAGGATTGCTCTCCCAAGCCGGAGCACTCCGCATCGAGGCCGTCGAAGCTCGACCCGTTCAAGGCGACGGTCGACGGGTGGCTGGAGGCGGACCGGTTCATGCCGCGCAAGCAGCGGCACACCGCCAAGCGCGTGTACGACCGGCTCGTTTCGGAGAGGGGCTACGGGGGCGCGTACTCGTCGGTGCAACGGTATGTGAAGCGTTGGCGCGAGGAGCATCGGCTCCCGTCGGACGGGTATCTGGAGCTCGAGTGGCATCCGGGCGAGGCGCAGGTCGATTTCGGCATGGCGCGGGCCGTGGTCGGCGGGGACCGGGTCGACGTGCATTGCCTGGTCGTGACGTTCCCGTATTCGAACATGCGCTACTGCGCGGCCCTGCCCGGGGAGAACGCGGAATGCGTGTGCGCGGGACTGCGCACGGTGTTCGAGCACATAGGCGCGGTCCCCCTGACGCTGGTGCTCGACAACGCCACCGGCGCCGGTCACCGGGTCGCGTGGGACAGGGTCAGCATCGTCAAGGTGTTCGAACTGTTCGTGGAGCATTACCGGCTGGAGACCAGGTTCTGCAATCCGAACTCGGGCAATGAGAAGGGCAGCGTGGAGAACGCGGTCGGGTTCCTGCGCCGCAACATCATGGTGCCCCTGCTCAACGCGGAGTCCTACGCCCAGTTGACCCGGTACATGCTGGAGCGGTGCGACGCGATGGCCAAGGAGACGCATTACCGCAAGGGCGCGCCGATCGGCGGACTGTTCGCCGAGGAGAAGGCGGAGATGCAGCCCCTGCCGTCCAAGCCCTACGACGCGATCCGCTGGGAGGTCAGGAAGGCCGACAAGGACGGGCGCGTGCAGGTCGACGGCAACCATTACCTCGCCGGACCCTCGTGGCGCGGCTGGACGTTGGACGTCGCCCTTCGCGCGTTCGACGTGACGATCCGCACCCAGGACGGGCGCACCTGCGCCAGGCTGCCGCGCGTGTACGGGGATTCGCCTGCCACTATCCGCGACCCCGCCACGCTCCTGCCCGCACTGGGCCGCAAGACCAACGCATGGCCCGATTCCACCATCCGCGATGATTTTCCCGACAAACTGCGTCTGGCGATCGACCGGATGGACGCCAAGGCGCGCAGGAACGCGTTCCGGCTCATCTCCAGAACGAGCGACGCGTGCGGGTTCGAGCCGGCCGTCGAGGCTGGTGAGCATCTGGTCGAACAGGGGCACCCGCTCGACGAGGCGAGCCTGACCACCATGGCACGGCGCATCGCCTCCGGCGAGAAGCCATACGAGCAGACCGCACCCGACCTGACCGGATACGACGTGTTCATGCAGCCTCGTGGGACGCGGGAAAGGAAGGAGGCGTAAACATGGGGATCCACCGCCCACCGGTCGTCATGCCCGACATGAAACGCCGCCGCGCGTCCACCGGCGAGAAGATCGAAACGATCATGAACCTCGCGCGCCGGTTGCCCCTGACCCGCCAGATCCTCGCCGACCAGCTCGCCAACGCCACGCCAACCCAGATGGAGTTCGTGGAGGAATGGATGAATGCCGAACTCGAATCCCGGGAACGCTCCAAACGCTCCCGGCTCCTGAAACAGGCCGGATTCCCCGCCGACAAGGAACTCGACGGCTACGACTGGACCCCGATCCGCTTCCCCGTCGACTACGGAAGACAGCGGATCGAATCCCTGGAATTCATCAGCGGCCACGAGGACCTCGTCCTGTTCGGGCCTCCCGGCACCGGCAAGACCCACCTCGCCATCGCGCTTGGCAGGAACGCATGCCGCAGGGGCATGCCCGTGCGCTACCACACGGCCGCAAGCCTGGTCATGCGGCTCCTACGCGCCCAGACGGACAATCGGCTCGACCGGGAACTCGCCATGATCGGCAGAACCCCGCTCCTGATCATCGACGAACTCGGCTACGTGCCCATCGACGAGGAAGGCAGCAGGCTCCTGTTCCAGGTCGTCACCAACGCGTACGAGACCCAGAGCATCATCTACACCACCAACATCGAGTTCTCCGGATGGGGCAGGATCTTCGGCGACCCCAACATGGCCGCCGCGATCATCGACCGCACCGTCCACCACGGCAGGATGATCAGATTCGAGGGCGAGTCCTGGCGCAAGACCCACGCCCTCATGCAATAACCGACAACCCACAGGACTGGCCAAAGCCGAAACGGCCTAAAAACAACCGCTCAAACGGACTAAAAGAAACGCCGAAACGGCCCACAAAAATTTGACAAAACACA